>CAMOOZ010000087.1 GCA_946621895.1 uncultured Lachnospiraceae bacterium
GGCTTCTCCCGTAAAGACAACCGCGGCATCATCGACGCGATCTTAAACGGCGATGTGTTAAAGGCTCCCACGAAGAAGATCCCGGTCTTTGATTTCGAGGTGCCCACGGAGCTGCCCGGCGTGGATTCCGCGATCCTGGATCCCAGGGACACCTATGGGAATGCTGCCGAATGGGATGAGAAGGCCAAGGATCTGGCAGGCCGCTTTATCAAGAACTTTGACAAGTACACGGGCAACGAGGCCGGGAAGGCTCTTGTGGCCGCCGGCCCGAAGCTGTAAGGCGCATTCAAAGGATATTTTGAAGTGTTTCTTACGCCCCCACAGAAAGCCAATTTCCCTGTGGGGGCGTTTTGCGTGATAATCGTTTACAATAATTATGATACACTACTGGACGGATTGAAGGAATTCGGTTACGATATGGAAATCGGTTTTATGTTTCAGCACCTCTTCCCATCGTGATTCGATATCGGGGTGAGGAACAGATACGACAGTTTTTTTATCATGAGGAGTAGATTATGATCTTTCCCACGAAAACAGAGCTGGAGCAGCTATCCGATCAGGGCTATAAAAGCTGCCCGATCGCGAAGGATCTGCTCTCGGACATGATCACCCCCATCGCGCTGCTGTCTTACTTAAGAGAGATCTCAAAGCATGTGTTCATTCTGGAAAGCGTGTAGGGCCAGGAGCTTGTGGGCCGGTACACCTTTCTGGACTATGATCCGAGCGTTGATCTGGTGGCGGCGGACGGGGAGGTCTTGCTGAAGGACAAAGAGGGAAACACACTGGAGGCGCATTCCGGCATCCACCCGGATCAGCTGATCCGGCGGATCATGGAGGAAAGAAAAGCCCCGCTGATCGACGGGCTTCCCAGCTTCACCGGGGGCCTTGTGGGGTATTTTGGATACGATTATATTTCCTACAATGAACCCAAGCTAAAGCTGAATGCCCGCAACGACGACGGTTTCCAGGATCTGGATCTGATGCTGTTTGATTCCGTGTTCGTCTTTGACAATCTGCTGCAGAAGGTTTTCCTCGTGACCAATGTCCCCTTATCCGGGCTGAATGAGACTTATGCGGAGGGGGAGAAAAGGCTTGCCGAAATGGAGCGGGTGCTGGAGGCGGCAAAGCGCCATGAGGCGTCCCCGGCGGTATCGCGGCTCACCTCCGGTGTGCGGGAGCTCTTCAGTGAAGAGGAATACTGCGCGATGGTGGAAAGGGCGAAGGAATATATCGTGAAGGGCGATATCTTCCAGGTGGTGCTCTCCAACCGTCTGGAGGCGGATTACGAGGGTGATCTTTTCCCGGTGTACAGAATGCTGCGCACCGTAAACCCCTCTCCCTATATGTTTTACTTCTCCGGAGACGAGATCGAGGTGGCCGGGGCATCCCCCGAGACCATGGTGAAGCTTGACGGGTCAACGCTGCGCACCTTTCCCCTGGCCGGAACAAAGCCCCGGGGGAAAACCGCGGAAGAGGATATCGCGCTGGAGAGAGAGCTGCTGATGGATGAAAAGGAGCGCGCCGAGCATGATATGCTGGTGGATCTGGGCAGAAACGATCTTGGCCGGGTGTCGTCCTTCGGCAGCGTAAAGGTGGAGCGGCATATGGATGTGCTGCGGTTTTCCCATGTGATGCACCTGGGCTCCACGGTCCGCGGGACCCTTGCCGCAGGCCTTTCCGGGGTGGACGCGGTGAACGCGGTCCTTCCCGCGGGGACGCTTTCCGGTGCGCCGAAGCTGAGAGCCTGCGAGATCATCGATGAGCTGGAAAACAGCCGGCGCGGCATTTACGGCGGCGCCATCGGTTATCTGGATTTTGCCGGAAACCTGGACACCTGCATCGCCATCCGGCTTGCCTATAAAAAGGACGGGAAGATCTTTGTGCGCAGCGGGGCAGGGATCGTGGCGGATTCCGTTCCCGAATCGGAGTACAGGGAAAGCATGAGCAAGGCCGCCGCGGTGATGCTCTCCGTGAGGAAAGCAGGTGAAATGAAATGGTGATCATCATAGACAACTACGACAGCTTTTCCTATAATCTGTTTCAGTACGCCGGCGAGCTTGCGGACGAGGTGAAGGTGATCCGAAACGATGCGATATCCTGTGAGGAGCTCGCGGCACTGAAGCCCACGCATCTGATCCTTTCGCCGGGTCCGGGCAGGCCGGAAGAGGCGGGGATCTGCGAGGAGGCGGTCAGATATTTTGAGGGAAAGCTTCCCATCCTGGGCGTCTGCCTCGGGCATCAGGCGATCTGCGAGGCCTACGGCGCAAGGATCATAAACGCGCCAAGGCTGATGCACGGGAAACAATCGTTAGTCAGGATCAGGCATATCGGCGGGGCAGCCGGAGAAGCTTCGTATGCCTATGCTGCGGGGAACCGTTCGGAGGCAGCTGTCCCCGGGCAGGCAGAGCTTTCATCGGATGCTGAGGCGTCAAAGAGCCTTATTGAAAGAGAAGCTTTCGCGCATGCCCGGAGCCTGGAGGAAAAAGCTGCAGGGCAGGATATCTTCGCGGGACTCGCCGGGGAAATGATCGCCGGGCGCTATCACTCCCTGAGCGTGGAGAAGGAAAGCCTGCCGGAGGAGCTGGAGCTCATCGCCTGGACCCCCGGGGGCGAGGTAATGGGCGTAAAGCATAAGGACTATCCCACCTGGGGGCTGCAGTTTCATCCGGAGTCGATCCTGACGCCGGAGGGGAAACGGATTATGGAGAATTTCCTGACTGATCAGCACCCCCGGAAAATGAGTCGAATTTGATCGGGAAGCTTGTTCATCAGACAAATTTGATTCATTTTTCCGGGTGCTGAACAGATACAATATTTATCCACAGGCATCTTGCAGAATTTGTACTGCTTTATGCATTCGCGGGTTTTTCGCCGCGCCGGCCATCGCGGTATCTGCGAAAGTATGTAAAATCGAATTGATATTCGATTTTACATACCCGCATTTGTGCCGCAAGCGGCCCAAATCGCACTGATCCTATCAGAGAAATTGCATTCGCAATTTCTCTTCAGGCTGCCGCTTTGCGGCATTCA
>CAMOOZ010000088.1 GCA_946621895.1 uncultured Lachnospiraceae bacterium
AAGTATTGATTAATGAACAGATCAGGGACAGAGAGATCCGTGTCATCGGCGTCGGCGGAGAGCAGCTTGGGATTATGTCTCCCAGGGATGCGATGCGCCTGGCCGAGGAAGCCGAGGTCGATCTTGTCCGTATCGCGCCTCAGGCCAAGCCCCCTGTCTGCAAGCTTGTGGACTACGGAAAATACCGTTATGAGCAGAGCAGGAAGGAGAAGGAGGCAAGGAGAAAGCAGCATACCGTGGAGTTAAAGGAAATCCGGCTTTCTCCGAACATCGATACGAACGATCTGAACACAAAGGCGTCAAACGCAAGAAAATTCCTGAGCAAGGGTGATAAGGTAAAGGTTACTCTTCGTTTCAGGGGCCGGGAAATGGCGCATGTTAATGATTATAAGCATATCCTGGAGGAGTTTGCTGAGAATCTGTCAGATATCGCCAATGTGGAAAAGGCACCGAAAATGGAAGGCAGGAGCATGACCTTGTTCCTGGCAAAAAAATCATAAGCAGGAGGGAAAACATATGCCAAAGATGAAAACGAGCCGTGCGGCGGCAAAGCGCTTTAAGCTTACCGGCACGGGAAAATTAAAAAGGAATAAGGCTTACAAGCGTCATATCTTAACCAAGAAGTCCACGAAGAAGAAGAGAGAGCTGCGCCACGCCGTAATGACGGATGCGACGAATGTGAAGAACATGAAAAAGATCCTGCCTTACATCTGAGGATGTGCCGCTTTTTGTGAGGATCTGTTTTGAGGGAGGTTTAAGATATGGCAAGAGTGAAGGGCGCAGTACACGCCAAAAAAAGACATAACAGAGTATTAAAGCTGGCGAAGGGCTATCGCGGAGCCCGTTCCAAGCAGTACAGGATCGCGAAGCAGACCGTGATGAAGGCGCTGGCGAATGCCTATGCCGGCAGGAAGCAGAAAAAGCGCCAGTTCAGACAGCTTTGGATCGCCAGAATTAACGCGGCCGCGAGGCTGAACGGCTTAAACTACAGCCGCTTCATGGATGGCTTAAAGAAGGCGGGCATTGATATCAACCGCAAGATGCTGGCGGAAATGGCCGTGAACGATGCAGAGGGCTTTGCAAGCCTTGCCGGAAAGGCAAAGGAGAGCCTGGCATAAGCCGGAAAAAGGAAAAATATGCCGAGATGATAAGCCTCGATGCCGGACAGGATGCGGCTTCGGGGCTTTCTTCTATTCCGGATTTCCTGGAATCCATGCGGGAGCTTCTCGGGGAGGAGTATCCGGCTTTTCTGGAAAGCCTCTCCGGAGAACGGAAAAGAGGCCTGCGGCTGAATACGCTGAAGCTCGTTTTCCCAGATACAGGCCTGGCGATGTCCCATGAGGCGCAGGGAGAGGAAATTGCAGACCGGCAAAGCAGAATGGCTGCGGCTTTCTTTAAAGACATTCCCTTTCACCTGACACCGCTTGAAGCACCAGCTTACGCCTATACTTATCCGGAAACGGATTTCCCCGGAAAGCATCCGCTTCACGAGGCCGGTGCCTATTATCTGCAGGATCCGGATGCAATGCGGATCGCGCCGATGCTGGCGGTAAGACCTGGAGAGCGCGTCCTTGATCTTTGCGCGGCGCCCGGGGGAAAGGCCTCTCAGCTGGCGGCCGCCATGAATGGTGATGGCCTGCTTTTTGCAAATGAAATTCATCCGGAAAGAGCGGGGGTGCTTGCCGGGAATCTGGAGCGCCTGGGCGTTCGCAATGCCGTTGTTTTCAATGAAAAGCCGGAGAAGCTGGCTGATCGGTTTCCATTGTTTTTTGATAAGATTTTAGTGGATGCCCCCTGCTCCGGCGAAGGGATGTTCCGCAAGGATCCGGAGGCGATCAGGCAGTGGAGTCCGGAAAATGTCGAAAAATGCGTGCTCAGGCAGCACGAAATCCTTGATGCCGCGTCACGCATGCTTTCACCGGGCGGGCTGCTGGCCTATTCCACCTGCACCTTTAACCGGAGGGAAAACGAGGAGCAGGTCGAGCTTTTTTTAGATTCGCATCCGGATTTTTCGCTGCTTCAGATGATCCGCCTTTTCCCGCACCGCTCCGATGGAGAAGGACATTTCGGCGCCCTGTTGAAACGCAAGGGAGAGCGCGCGCCGGTTTTTTTACTTCCGGGGAACGTGGAGGAAATGCGCGCAGGCAGAACAGGAAAAAGGCAGGGAAAACGGAGAAGCGCCGGGCAGGAGCGCGCGCCTTATGCCGTGGAAACGGTTATTTCCGGCGTTAATGCGATCGCTCCGGGGTTTCTTTTGCCGGAGGATGAGGAGCGCTTTGTTTTTTTCGGTGAGCGGGTTTATCTTTCCCCAAAGGATATGCCTGCGCTTTCCGGTCTGCGGGTGATCTCCCCGGGCCTGGCGCTTGGACAGCTGAAAAAGGGCGTGTTTATCCCGGCCCATGGGCTTGCGATGGCGCTTTTGCCGCAGGAGTGCGAAAGCAGGCTTTCTCTTGCGGATGAGGAGGTGCTTCGTTATCTGAAGGGTGAGGAGTTATCCTGTCCGCCGGAATTGTCCGGCTTTGTTCCGCTGTTTTACCGGGGCTTTTCCACTGGCTTTGGCAAGGCAGTGAAGGGAAGGCTGAAAAATCATTATCCGAAGGGACTGCGGAAATCCCTTGGCGAAGAACAGCTTTAAAACCCCATATCGTAGTTTTTGCGGCAAAGATGCGTATCCTGAACGAATGAAATCAATTCGTTTGGGCGCTGCCCGCGGAATAATTGCCGGTATGCGCAGGCGCAAACCGCAATGAATTTGTTCGCTTACTGTAAATTCAACAGTTCCCAAAAGGAGGGTGAATATGGACGAGGTCCTGAAGAAACTGGAGCAGGAGCCGGTGTTTAAATATTTTCTGGAGTTTTCGAAGATTCCCAGAGGTTCTTATCATATCGACGCGATCAGCGATTACCTCGCGGATTTCGCGAAAAAAAGAAATCTGGAATATATCCAGGATGACGCGAAGAATGTGATCATCTTTAAGGAGGCCACCCCCGGCTATGAGGAGAAGGAGCCGCTGATCCTGCAGGGACATATGGATATGGTGGCCGTAAAGGAGCCGGGCTGTGAAAAGGATATGGAAAAGGATCCCCTGGAGCTTTTTGTCGAGGGGGATTTCCTCGGCGCAAGGGGAACAAGCCTCGGCGGGGACGATGGCGCGGCCATGGCCATCGGTCTGGCACTTTTGGATGACGATGCCTTAAAGCATCCCAGGCTTGAGGTGATCTTCACCACAAATGAGGAGACGGGCATGGAGGGTGCGAAGGCGCTTGATCTTTCCGTTTGTAAGGGAAACCGCATGATCAATCTGGATTCCGAGGATGAGGGAATTTTCCTTGCCGGCTGCGCCGGAGGGGCAAAGGTGGAGGGCGCCTTAAATGTGAACCGGGAGAAACAGACCGGGATCAAGGCGCAGGTGAGAATCTGCGGCCTCCACGGCGGCCATTCCGGTCAGGAGATCGGAGGAGGCTATGCCAATGCGCTGATGCTGGCCGGGCGCTTTATGCGTCATGCCTTTAAGGAACTGGGAATCCGGCTGATTGACTTTACCGGCGGTGAGGCGGATAACGTGATCCCGAAGGAGGCGGAGCTTTCCTTTTTGCTGCAGGACTGGAAAGGAGCTGCCTTAAAGGAGCTTTGCGAAAGGCTTGAGAGGGACTGGAGAAACGAGTGGGGAAGCCCGGAGCCCGGACTGACCATCGAGTTAAAGAGCGAGGGAAAGCACACCACCCATGAGGAGGTGCTCAGTGCGGAAAGCATGGAGACCTTAAGCGCCATGCTCTGCGCGATGCCAAACGGCGTGCAGGCGATGAGCCCGGAAACGGCGGGGCTTGTGGAAACCTCCCTGAATCTTGGAAAAGTGGCTTTGGAGCGGGATTCCTTCCGGTTTCTTTCCCTTGTCAGAAGCTCCAAGGACCATGCCAGAGATGAGCTCCTTCTTAAGCTGGAGGCTTTGGTAAAGCTGGCGGGCGGTAGCTTTACGATCAAATCGCCTTATCCGGGATGGCAGTATGATCCGGATTCCGTGCTGAGAAAGGAGCTGGTGGAGCTCTATGAGGAGGTATCCGGAAAGAAGGGAAAGGTGGAGGCGATTCATGCCGGGCTTGAATGCGGGATATTCATGGAAAAGCGCCCGGAGCTGGACTGCATTTCGATCGGGCCGGATATGAAGGCGATCCACACCACCGGGGAGCGCCTGTCCGTTTCCTCCACGAGACGGGTATACGAGCTGGTGCGGGCATTTATCGAGAAGAATCCTGAATAAATGATTAAAGCGTCAAAAGTGATTCCCGGATTGTTTCGCGCTTCGCGCTCCCACAATCCTTCCCAATATTCGCAATCCATGGGGCCCCTGCCCCACTTCTTGCTCATATTGGGGCGCGTCATAAAGTCTGCTTTCCACTGGCAAGCAAGCTTGCCGTGGAAACCGACTTTTGACGCTGGAATCAAATAAATTCATTCAGGATATTGTTGCTCGCAGAATAGTTGCCGGTTTGAGCAAGCCAAAGCCGCAATTGCCTTGTTCGCTTACAATAAAAAGCAGGATAAGAGATTAGTTTACATAATGTTACACCGATACCGGCAGGTATGCCGCAAATCGGAGATCTGGGGAAAAGCGGATAGTTTTATCCTGTATATAGCAGGATTAAGGGCGCAACGGATAAAGGAGAGTTAGATGAAAATATTTGAGGAGCTGCAGAAAAGAGGGCTTTTGGCCCAGCTGACGGATGAGGAACAGATCAAAGGCCTTGTAAACGAAGGAAAGGCCACCTTTTACATCGGCTTTGA
>CAMOOZ010000089.1 GCA_946621895.1 uncultured Lachnospiraceae bacterium
CACCTTCGGGATCCCCAGCGCGTTAAACCGCGCGGCAAAGGCAGCCGGATCCGGAAGCAGATCAGCCAGGGCAGCCGTAAGCATGTCTCCCGCGGCGCCCATATTGCATTGCAGATAGAGTGTTTTCATCCTTCCCTCCATGCCGCGAAACGGCAGCCTAAGTTATATCAGCGAATGCCGATATCCCTTTATCCGTTAGCTTTCCCGGCTTCCAGCGTGCGCAGCAGTCCCGTGCGTTTCAGCGCCGCCATCACAGCCGGGATCAGGATCAGGTGCAGGATGATCCCTGGAACGGCATTGATAACCCCGCCTGCCAAAAAGAGGCTCACCGTGAACGAATTTCCCGCAATCCCATAGAGCACAATGCTGACAAGCCCCCAGACGATCCGTCCGCAGAGCATCGAAATGATCAGTGTCACATAAATTGCGATCAGATTTTTCTTTTTGAATCGGGAATACAGAATGCCGCTGATCAAACCATAGATGCACAGCTCAAAGCTCATGCCCACCGCCTGGGGAAAGAGCGCAGGCATCCCGAACAGCACTGAGCGCAGCAGCGGCGTGATCACGCCGACGATCGCGCCATAGGGCGCTCCGCAGATAAAGCCGCAGAGCAGTATGGGGATATGCATGGGAGAAAGCGCCTTGCCGATCTCCGGGATCTGCCCGGTGATAAAAGGAAGCACAAGCCCCACTGCCATGAAAAAGGCGGAAAGGATCAGACGCTTCAGATCCATTTGATGATTATTCTGCATGAGAAACAATCCTTTCGGCGCGGAGCCTTTGACCGGACAGCCTGAGCGAAAGCCCGAAGGATCAGCCCGGCCTTACGGCATAGATCATCGTGGTGTGCTCCTCCAGCTTGCCCTCTCCTCCCAGAAAATCCTTAACCAGCTGTACCGTGGTATCATTCTGGGCGCTGAAGCGCAGCGTGAAATCATTGCCGGCAGCCGTGTTTTTCACGCTTTGGCGCAGGTTTTTCAGGATCTTACAGTCTAACGCCCTGAAGTGCTGGAGCATGATCGCAGGATTGGGAAGCCTGGAAAACATAAACAGGATATCCGCCCCGCCAAGGGTCCACCGGCACAGCATCGTGCTGTAAAGCTCCCCGTCCTTGATCACCACGCTGCTTAAGTCATCATCATAGCAGCTGTTCCAGGTAAGGCCGTACTGCTGAAATGCCTCTCTTGCCACACGCTTTCCCACCACATCCAGACTGTCCATCATCTGGATCTGCTTCGCCGGCTGTCCGTTTAAATATTTCTGATATTTCTCGCTCTGCTGAAGGACATTGAAGGAAAAGGCATACTGTGTTTCCCCCGGAAAGAGGTCGAAATCCATCCGCGAGAAAAATGCGGACACGGAGTTCTCCTCAGGATAAGTGGCCCGGACATCCCGCAGGCCCGCCGAGATCCCCGTGTTCAGCATTCCCTCCAGCAAAAATCTGCCATAGCCTTTTCCTCTGTATTTTTTATAAATGTCAAAATAGCGGATATCCATCAGCGGGATCTCTGTTTTTGCCACGGCGATCCCCGCCACCTTTCTGTTGTCGTCCAGAACCGCATAACGAATGGCAATATCCGTCAATCCGATTCCGGAGCCCTGCAGAAGCGGGGCAAAATATCCGGTATTTTCTTTCGTGATCATCGTAATCCGCATTGCTGCTCCTCAAGCTGCTCCTTTGCCGTGATCCGATCCCGCCGTTTTACCTGGCTTCAAAGCCCTTCAGATCCAGAAGGGTCCGGTAATAATCGATCAGCTCGGCATTCTGATCATGCACATCGCCGCTCCCCAGTTCATCAAGCTTCCGGGTGATCTCTTCCTCGGAAAGCTTATCCATCTGGTCTGCAGGCAAAAGGGCATAATACTTATTCCGGATCAGCTGATAACGAAGCTGCAGATAGGGATTCTGCTGATCCAGCTCTTCCCGTCTGTCCACAAGCTCCTGATCCTTCAGCTTCATCAGCTGTCCCATGCTGAGGTCACTTTTCTCTGCCTCTTTTTTCAGCGGCTCCTTCAGCTGCTCCTGCATTTTATACTTTTTTTTACTTTCCTGCAAAGCCTGATCCTGCTTCAGCTGGTAAGAGGCCATCTCCAGCTCTTCGGCCTCACGGGCTTCCTGCAGAATATCCTCGTCCGGCGCGGGCAGATTTTTTACTACCGGCAAATGAATCTTCTGCTCCATCAGAGGCGCCGTGGAAGCAGTCTTCAGGGCTCTGGCCTCTTTCATGCCCTGCTCCGTCTTAAATACGGAATCCTCCTGTTTTTGGCGTTGAATCTGTAATTCTCCCATTCCGCAATCATCCTTTCCTCATTGCTGCTATTCGCAGTCCCGCTGCGCGCGGCAACATGATTTTATAGTAAGCGAACAAAGCAATTGCGGTTTGAGCTTGCTCAAACCCGCAATTATTCTGCGAGCGACGATATCCAAAACGAATTTATTAATTCGTTTTGGATAATATGCAAACAGATTTATTGTAAACGCATTTGGAAAATGCATTTACGATAATCCCTCTGGGGAGTGATCGCAAACCATGCTTTGCATAGCTTTGGCTCGGCACGGAAATATGTTGCTTCCCCGTATGCCGCAAATTCCCCGAACGCTGCGGCTTCCTTCCCGATCACGCCTCCCGGCAGTATTCTGCAGCATTCTGAAGCGCCGAAAAACCTGCCGCGGCAGCGGCGCGGACCCTCAGCTGCTCCTTCATCCGGCCTTTCAGCCCCGGATCAAAGGGCTCCGGCTGTTCTTTGTTTTTCAGCGCAAATATTTTATCCGTCAGCTCATCCATCCGGAAAACCGTATCGAAGATCTCCAGCTCCTGCCTGCCGGGCTTTGCCGCCTTCGTGGATTTTCGACCTGCCCTCTTCTTCGGTTTTTCCGCCGGATCATCCGCCTGCGCATTTCCGGGCAGCCCTGCGCTTAAGGCAAACCAGGACGGCGCCGCACCGCACGATGCGATGCATATTGCTTTCCGATAGGCCAGCGCAAGCTTCTGCACCAGGCCTCCCTCTGGAGCCGCTTCGTTCTTCCCGTTTTCGCCAAACAGCGCTTCGTGAAAGCGCTCCGTGTCCGGCACATAGGCAGCCAGCGCATCCTGTAATGCGGCCTCCCCGGGGAATTCCTCAGCCTGTGTCTCTGCAAGATAAAAGACCAGCAGGCGGATGGCTTTCCTCTCCGCCAGCAATCTGCGGATCAGCTCCCCCTGCGCATTGCGGACATGGTCCTTTTCCCCCTCAGGGTAATGGCGGATCAGCCAGCGTTCAAGCCTTGTCAGCCGCTGAAGCTGCAGGGAGGACAGCGTTAGATGAGAAAAGGCCGTCTCCCTGCCGCGCCCAAGCACCTCCGCCACATGGCTGCCGATGGCCTGAAACAGAGAGTCCGGCAGCTTCTCCTCCCGCCTGGTCCGCGTTGCTGCCCAGACCCTGAGCATCGCCTGTCTCCGGCAGTCATCGTATTCCCCGATGAGCTCCTTTAACGCCTCCGGCCACTGCTCCTTTTCCCGGGAAGCCCGATAGCTTTGGATCGTTTTCTCGCAGCCCTTAAAGAGATCCAGCCGCCGTCTTAAAAGCTCCTCCGGGGAATAACTGAGGGCTTCTTCGGCAATCTCCTTTTCCCACGCCGGGCGCAGCTTTGCGAGCTCCATCAGCTCCGCTTCCATTTCCTCCGGCTTTGCGGCAGCGTCTTTTCCGGCAGCTTCACAAAGCTTTTTTTCAATATCCGGAAAGGAAAGTTCCTGAAACAGCATCCTCATGCTCTTCCCAAGCGCCTTCGCCGCATCCTTTTGGGAAGTGCTCTTCTCCATTTTTCCTCCGATCCGAAGCGAAGCACGGGAGCCGTATCGCAAATACCGGATCTGCCGATCCGGCCCACCGAATGACTGTCCGCTTACGATTTCCGTTCTCAGTTCCTCATGAAGAAAGACAGGAATCCGCCGCCATCTGCAGGCGGGTAAAGACCCGCAGCGCAGACGCCAGATTATAGTCCTCTCCCGCATTGATCTTTTCCAAAAGCGCTTTCGCCTCTGCGGAAGCATTCCGCAGCTCCGTCAGACGATCGTCGCCCTCTTCGCCCTTTTTCCTTTTTCCCTGCAGGGTCGTGGGCAGCGCGGACAAAACCTCGCCGGAAAGGGTCTCCAGCTTTTTCCGCATTACCTCCTCCCGGAGCCGGCTCTCTTCTTTTCTCTCCAGCCGTTCGGACTCTCCTGCCCCCGGCTGTGTCTGCGCGATCCTGGAAAGGGGCATGACGCTCTGACGGATGTTCAGCTCCTGGCCGCCCTCCTCCTGCTCCAGTTCGGGCGCAAGGGAAAGCCGCAGCGGCGCCACGACCTCATTTTGCCCCTCCAGCCTCGCTTCAATATCCGCCCGGGAAAGGGGCGCCTGCATGCCCGGAAGAACAGGGGCTATCCTGCTTTGCCGTCGTTCGGTGATCTCCGCCTGCTGCTCCTGCTGCAGCTGCTCCTGCTGCTGCCGCTGCCTTAAAATCTGTTTGGGTCCGATCTCGCTCATATTCATCCTCATGCCGAAGCGCTTTGTACGAGGCTTATAGTAAACGCACAAAATATGTGCGTTAACTATAATCTGATCGCACGGCCGCGGTACGGAAATATGTTGCTTCGCAACCCGCGGCCGGCGGGGGAAACGAATTAAAGTGCAAGCACTTAATTCGTTTCCTGTAAATGCCGAATATCCGGTTCGGCGCTGCGATCAAGGCTATTTGGGCTTCGGCACAAACAGCCGCCTCAAGTTTGCGTCACAGGTATCTTACCATGCCCAGCTCTGCATACTGCGCCGTCGGCGCGCCGATCACCTTTAACACCGCCTTCCGGAAACGCTCCTCCTCAAGCTCCACGCTGATCCGGCGGATGTCCGCCTCCATGACGCAGGCCTGCAGGCAGTGAGCCAGCAGGATTGGCAGAATATTATTCTCCGTGCAGTCCGCGGAAAGAAAAAGATTGTGGATCGTGGCGCTTCCCGTATCCGTCACCTTCACGCAGGCTGCCGCCTGGATCCGTCCGCCCCTGATGAAAAAGCGGGAAAGCCTCAGGCTTAGGGTATTTTCATTCAGCTTTAAGAGCCCGTGGGCCCTGCTTTCCTGAAATGCGGCAAGCCCGGGATCCCCGAAATCCTCTATGCCGGATACGGCCGGCAGCGTGTTTTTCGCTTCAAGCACCTTCCGGATAAAAGCGCTTTCCCTGATTCTATCGATGTCGTCATAGAGGAGCAGCCGCGAATCCTGTGTAAAGGGGATAAAGCCGTTCCTCTTTCCAAAGGCAAAAGACTGCAGCAGCTCCGACGCCTCAGCGGCGAGCTGTCTGAAAAGAATATACTTTACCCCGGCCTTCTTTAAGGCAGCAAAGCTTTTCTTTAATAGCAGGCCGGCAGCCCCTCTTCCCCTGAACTCGGGAATCACGCTGACATAATGCAGAAGGGCTGTCCCCATCGCGTCCTGAGACAGGGAAAAGACCGCGGCGCCCAGCACTTCCTCCGAAACGCTTTCCTGCGCTTTTTTGCGCCCGCGCTTTTTCTTCGTCCCCTCCCCGTTCTTTTCCATTGGAGAGTACTGCCCGGTAACGGCATAGACATACGGCCTTATCCCCTCAAGCTCCGCGGCGATCCGCGGGGGGACAAGCTGTTTTATCTCCCCATCCTGAATTTTTAACCTGATAAAAGCCATAGGATCACAGACAGCCTGACGGCAGCTTATTCCTCCTCTTCTTCCTCGTCGTCCTCTTCCGCCTTCGGCTGGATCTTCCCGTCCACGATCTCCAGCTCATCCAGCTGGCTTAAGACCTCCTCTTTAAAGGAGATCTCCTCCTCGCCGATATAGCCGTAATGATAAACCTGGTCGATGGCGTCCCGGTTGAAGAAATACTGATCGTTCTCCGCGGCCAGCCCGGTGGGATAGATCACGCCGACATAATCATAAATGTTCTTCATCTCCTCATCACTGACGATCCTGCCAATGATCATCAGCTTCACCTCTGCTTCCTTCAGCAGCACGACTGAGCCAATAGGTAAAAGGTCACTGTAGTTCATTTTTTCCTCCATTTTTAAGCGCCGGGAAAGTATGTCCGACAAATGCAAACCTGTTCACTATGCACTGCGGCAAAGCCGCACTTCCTCCTGTACGGTTGGAGCATCTTTGATGCCCTAACCCTCCCCCCTGCATTCGCAAAACTGCCCGCATCGCGTGCTTAAAGCTTTGCTTCGCAAAGCGTTTTGCTCATTTGGGGGTAGGTGGAAATCCTTCGGAGATCAGGACACGGGGGCCGGCTGCGGTCCGCCGCCCGGAATATTATTCAGGCCTCCGTTTCCTCCGGCAGGGCCTGCCTTGGCCCTGGTTTTCTTTTTCCCGGGGGCCTGCTTTGTCCGCGCTTTCATTTCCTCCAGCTGCTTTTTCTTTAACTTCTTCCTATCCTTTCTGTCCTTCCTCCATTTCAGGAAGCCGGACCAGTTGATGGAGATATTCAGCCTGAAGCCCAGACCGAACAAAGCGCCGAAGGACGC
>CAMOOZ010000090.1 GCA_946621895.1 uncultured Lachnospiraceae bacterium
CGCGAAGCGACATATTTCCGGAGCGCGGCAAAGCATAGGGAAGCGTTGAATTAAGGATCTGTCCCTAATCATAGCTGCAGTTAACTTGGGGACAGCTCCCAAGCGCGTCTCCTTCACATCAGAGTAAAGGGAAAATGCGACTGAATCAGGACATGGAGCATGAAAAACGAGGAGGCTTCGGCGGGATGATCCTTGGCGCCTCCCTGGCCATTCTGGCGGTTTGCGGAGTGGTATATTATGTAAACCAATCTGCAGCCTCGGGAAGGCCTGCGGAAAAAGCCACCGTCAATGCTTCTTACGAAAACGAAGGGGCAAAACCGCAGCCTGATGCCGCAAGCGGGCTATCGTCAGCCGCCGGGACAGAAGGCAGCGGGCAAGCTGCCGGCGCAGGAGAAACCGCGGCAGGGACATTGACCGATCCCGGCGCTCTGGCCGGAGCCGATCCGTCCACCGCATCGGTCGATGTGCCGAGTGCTCCCGGAAATGCCGGCCAGGCGGCCGTGCCCGGCAGAGGCAGGACCGCGGCGGATCTAAACTTCTGGAATATGTATCCGGAGGAGCCTGCGCAGGAGATCCCGGAAGAAAAACTCGAAGAGGCGGAGGCGGAGGAGGTGGATCCCTCCACGGACGGCAAGCATACTTTGGTGGTCTCGCCGACGGGAGAAGAGGAGTGGGTGCTGATCAACCCCTATCTGAAGAAAAACACCTATGACCTGACCCGGTTTACGGCCAGGGACAATCTGATGCATTATTATGAAAACGGCCGTCAATCCTCGTTTGTGGGGATTGATATCAATGAATATAACGATGAGGTGAACTTCCCCGGATTGAAGGAGGAGGGCATTGATTTTGTGATGCTCAGAGCCGGTGTCCGGGGCTATGAGAGCGGATCGATCCTTCAGGATAAAGCCCTTGCGGATAACCTGGTCAAAGCGAAGGAGGCCGGTATCCGGATCGGCCTGTACTTTTCCTCCCAGGCGATCACGAGAGAGGAAGCGGTGGAGGAGGCGGAGTTTTGCCTGAATTTCGCCAGGGAAGCCGCTCTGACCTATCCCATCGCCTATGTGCTTGAGGATACTCAGGGCACGTCCTCCAGGGCGCAGAATCTGCGTAAGGATGAGCGGACGAATAATGCCGCGGCCTTCTGCGAGGCGATCAGGACTGCCGGCTTTGTTCCCATGATCTACGGAGATAAATTTTTTCTGCTTAAACAGATCGATCTGGCGAGACTGTCCGATTATGAGATATGGTATTCCGACGCGTCGGATCTGCCGGACTATCCCTATCAGTATTCCATGTGGCAGTATTCCCAGACGGCGTCCCTGAAAAATGCGAAGGGGGTCCTGGATCTGAATATCTGTTTTGTGAATTATGAGGAGAGGTAATATTATGTAAACCTAAACAGCATGCATCTGCGCGGCATGGGATAAAAGCGGCGTTGATATGTTATGTAAACCTTAGAGCATTCAGCTTTTCCGATATCTTCACGCCCACATAGATTTCCGAATAGTCCTTCGGAGAGCATTCCGGATCGTTCTGGACATATTTCTTCTTGCTGCCCAGCTTGATCAGCTGATCCGCAGCTTTATTGTAGGCGATCGCGGCCTCCAGCTCTGTGTCATAGGTTCCGATCACAAAATCTCCGTTCACATGGATCACAGCCTTAAACTGATCGCGGCCGTTTTTGCTGATTTTTCTGACGCCGTTGTAACGGTTAATGATCTCCAGGTTGCCATAGCGGTAATCATGATCATCGTCGTTCCGGAAACGGTAATCCCTGCCGAAAACCGCAAAGGGCCTGATGCCGTAGCGGCTTTTCAGTGTGATCTGAGAGCCATAGTCCGCCACGAAATAATGCCCTCCCCTGCGGGAGATCCGATGCGAGGAATAGTAAAACAGATCCTCGATGTCGAAAAGAAAAAAATCCTCCGGCTCCAGATAATAGCGGAAAAACCTGGGCCGCAAATAGATCGGATTGGCAAAATAGACGCCGTTATCCCGGAAATTTACGAGACAGATCCATTTATCAAACGGGATGGAAGCCGCTGTCGGATAGTCCTCGGGACGGGCGCTGCCCGCAAGAACAGCCTTTCCCTCCTGATAGACCCTTCCTGCAAGCGCGGGATCCGGAAAGCTTCCCAGGCTGATATGCTTGCCGTGAAAGGTAATGGAGGTACGGTAATGGACGCTGCCGTCTTTTTTTCTGGCTGGATAAACCCCTTTTGTTCCCTGATCCATTTGCCTCACAACAGAATGAATGTTTGCCTCCGATCCTCATGGAAAAACTGCCCGATCAGCATTATACCGGCCGGATGGCGTGAATTCAAGGAAGGCAGAAATAGAGATGCCGGCCAGGATCGGGGAGGCTGTATCGATTGGGTTTTCGATTGACAAGTACATGAGGGGATTATAATATACAGGGAGTTTTATATCCTTTTGGGAATGAAAGCGCTTTTCTTGCCGGCCTCAGCGATGGCCTGATCGTGAAGCTGAAAGGCGTGTTTTGGATCATTGCGGGCAGGGAGAAGCCCTCAGACGCGATCTTCAGGCTATGCTCCGGGAATGTGGGATCCTTCGAACTGACGGGCTTCGATCAGGATCAGGTGAGGGAATACCTTCTTAAATACCTTCCTGATTTTGAGAAAGAACACGCACAGCTTCTGGAAAGCAGCGGAAAGATCAATTGCCCGTATATCTTTTCCCTGTTTGTCCGTGCGTTGGCGGAGGAGGAGAGGGAGAGGGTGCTTGCCAGAGAAAATGAGAAGCCTGTCCCTCCGGGGTATGTATACGCATTACAGAAAAGGCTCCCCATAGAGGACGGTGACAGTCAGAAGCTCCGAAGCGGAGCCTCCTTCGGGAGTGCCCTGCTGAAAAATGATTCAGGCAATATTGAATCCCTATCATGCTGGAGCAGGAGGGCGGGCTTGTGATCTGGAAG
>CAMOOZ010000091.1 GCA_946621895.1 uncultured Lachnospiraceae bacterium
TCACGATCATATTTTATAGTAAGCGAACAAAGCAATTGCGGTTTGAGCTTGCTCAAACCCGCAATTATTCTGCGAGCGACGATATCCAAAACGAATTTATTTAATTCGTTTTGGATACCTCCGGATACGCATCACCAAGCTCATCGAGAATGCGTCCCGTGAGCTTATCCAGCCCACTGCTTACACCCGTGGCCCTTTTTATAAAATCTGTCATAACAATCCTGATCACATCAAATTTACCCAAATATCTGTCCCATTCAGGATCCTTTGTCCCGGACTGACTGTGCTCTTTTCCGGCAAGAAGCCTTTCTGCGAACAGCTCCCTGCTGCATGCTTCTCTGTCATAATACGCACAGATCATATCTGCAGCCATAGTCTTTCCAAACCTGCGCGGACGCGACACACTGACATACTTTTGCCTCATGACTCGCCGTCACAAGCCACATATGGAAAAAGCGACGCATGGCTACGCTTCGCTCCCGCCATGCTCCAACCATTCGGATTCCCGCGCTGCTCCGCATCGCTTCATCCTCATGGTTGGCGTTCGCCAAATATCTGAGAATGCTCATGCAAGCATGGCATTCTCAGCTACTTGGCTCACTGCTTTTTCCATATTTCGATCGCCGAAGGATAACATAAGTCCTTGTGTGGGAAAAACGGGTATGCTATAGTAGGAAAGATTCTGAATTTTCCGGAAAATGCCGGCTATATGAAAGGAACTGAATCTATGGGAAAACTGATCATCCCTGAAGCCTATCACTCGGCGCTGGGAATCCATGAAACGCAGATCGCGATCAAAACGGTCAAGGACTGTTTCCAGTCTCATCTGGCTGAGACACTGAATCTCCGCCGCGTCTCCGCGCCTCTCTTTGTGGACCCGGAAACCGGTCTGAACGATAATCTGAACGGCTATGAGCGCCCGGTCTCTTTTGATATCAAGGAAACAGGCCGCATGGCCGAGGTCGTCCATTCCCTGGCGAAATGGAAACGCCAGGCGCTGAAGCGCTATGATTTCCAGATCGGCGAAGGGATCTATACGGATATGGACGCGATCCGCAGGGATGAGGAAACGGATAACCTCCATTCCCTTTATGTGGACCAGTGGGACTGGGAACTGGTGATGCGCCGGGAGGACCGGAATGAGGAGTTTTTAAAGCAGATCGTCCGCCGCGTGTACAGGGCGCTTCGCCAGACGGAAAAGTACATGGCGATCCAGTATGACTATATCCAGGAGATCCTGCCGAAGGAGATCGCCTTTATCACCACGGAGGAACTGGAGGAACGCTATCCGAAGGAAACGCCGAAGGAACGGGAATATCTGGCCGCGAAGGAACACGGCGCGATCTTCCTGATGCATATCGGGGATAAGCTTCCCGGCGGAGCCCCTCACGACGGAAGAGCGCCTGACTATGACGACTGGCACTTAAACGGCGATATCATCGTCTATTATCCGGTTCTGGATATCGCCATGGAGCTTTCCTCCATGGGGATCCGGGTGGATAAGGACGCGCTGAAGACGCAGCTGGAAAAGGCGGGCTGCATGGAAAGAATGAACCTTCCGTTCCAGCGGGCCATCCTGGAAGAGACGCTGCCCTTCACCATCGGCGGCGGGATCGGCCAGTCCCGGATCTGCATGTTCTTCCTGCGTAAGGCGCATATCGGCGAAGTGCAGGTGTCCCTCTGGCCGGAGGAGATGATAAAGGAAGCGGAGGCAGCCGGGATCGGGCTGCTCTGAGAAGCTGCGAGGATCGCACGGGCGCACATCGGTATTTTGCTGCTTCCAATGCGAGCTTGCTCGCTATGCGTGCGCCCGGCGGTCGGAAACAAATTAGCGTGCAGGCACTTAATTCGTCTCCTCTATCTTAACGCACTTTCTGAATGCCCTGCTGCCGGCTTACTTCTCTTACCAGCAGGTCCTGCCGCCGTCCACGATCACCGTGCTGCCGGTCATATAGGATGAAGCCTTCGAGAGCAGATAGATGATCGTCCCCTGGTATTCATCCGCCTCCGCCATCCGGCCCATGGGGATCAGGTTGTCCAGCTTTGCGACAAAGCCCTCGTCCTGTCCGTTAAAGACGCCCGCGGGGCAAAGCGTATTCGCCCGGATCCCCTTATCCGCGTAATAAGTGGCCAGATATTTCGTCAGCCCGATCAGCCCATGCTTGATCACGGAATAGGTCACTGGCTTAATCGCCTGCTGATCCTCCGCGAGGCCCTCCTTCCTGTAGATCCGCTGATCCGGCGCGATGATCCCCAGATCCGATGAGATATTCAGGATAACACCCTCCCTCCGCTCCGCCATGACGGCGCCGAATACCTGTGCGCAGAACAGCGCTCCTGTCAGTCCCACAGCGATATCCTGCTCCCAGATCTGCAGGGGGAAATTCTCGAACCGGATGGCGCCCATATTCGCTGCCGGGCCCTCCATTTTCGGATTGTTCGCGGCATTATTGATCAGCCCGTATATGATCTCCTTTTCCGCAAGGAGCACATCCCGGATCTTTTCCAGGCACGCCCTGTCCGTGATATCGGCCTGAAAGGTCTGCACCTTCGCCCCGGGCCTGTTTCCCTCCAGCTCTTTTTTTGCCTGCTCAAGGCCCCCGGCGCTGATATCCAGCAGCACCGGGATCCCTCCTGCCATCAGCACGGCGTCCGCATGCTTTCTGCCAAGCAGCCCCGCGCCTCCCGTGATGATGATCTTTTTTCCCTCCAGGGAAAACAATTCCTTCAACTCCATGCTTTTCCTCCCTGAGCCTTCGGCTCACATGAGCTTATAAATCTCACAGGTCTGTGAACCTTTGATTCAGCGATCCTGAACCTTTAGCTCAGGGATCCAGTACCTTCGGCTCACATAATCTGACAGACATCTGACCGAGGATCAGATATCCGACTCCAGATGACTGTCGTTTTGCAGACGCTTTTCGGAAAGGGTGCTGACCCCTTCATCTCTCCATATTCCTTTTTCAGCAGGAATTGCTCCTCCGGATGAACATTCTTCAGCTCGATGTATTTTACATTATCCATCGCCTCCCGGAGCTCCTGCTTACCCTGCTTTTTGGCAGGGGAAATATTGCGCACTTCCAGTTCCTTCATGGTCCTGATGTAGGTATTCCCTTCCAGTTCGCTCATTTTGAATGCGGCCCGGTTTAATTCCTTCACCTTTTTATACTTCATCCCCGCCTGCATTTTCTCAAAGCCTGGTGCGATGGGGGAAGAGCCGCCCTGACAAAGCCTTACGCCGGACTTTCCCGCAAGCTGATAAAAAATCTGTCGATACATATAATAGAGCGGTTTATCCGCAAATCTTCCGTTCTCCCCGGGGACAAAGACAATGCCCGTAAAAATATTGAGCAGAAGCAAAATGCTGCATAGCTGCCGGCTCCTGGCCAGAAGATTTGGTTTTGGCCCCGACATCATTGCCACACAAACGATGGATTGTGTGGAGACCCGGATCGCTCCTGTAATTATTGAAAAATCACTGTTGATATTGTTAAATCTGTAATCAATCTTTTTCTTTTAACTTTCTCCGAAAAACCGCTGTTCCAGCATCATGCACCAGCAATGATAGATCGGAAGGTGGAATTCCTGAATTAAATAAGTATCCTGCTCCGGAACAATAACACATGCATCGGAAAGACCCTTCAGCTGTCCTCCGTCACGCCCGGTCAGACCGACCACACGGATCCCCATCGCTTTCGCAACAGTTGCTGCATAACATATGTTATTGCTATTGCCGGAGGTGGATATCGCAATAAAAATATCACCCGCTTTCCCAAAGCCCAGAAGCTGCTGGGCAAAGCCGAGCTTTCCGTCCACATCATTCGCAAAAGCCGTGGACAGTCCTTCATGGGCCACAAGGGCGAGCGCGGGAAGGGGGTTTTCCAGCCGCCGGGAAAGCTCTTCCCCCCTGACGGGATTCACCCTCTTCAGCGCCTCCGCAAGCTCTGCGGGCAGCGGCCTTTTCAGGACAAAGCTCTTCATCAGCTCCCCGACGATGTGCTCCGCATCCGCGGCGGAGCCCCCGTTGCCGGCGGCAAGAAGCTTTCCTCCCTGCTCATAGGAATGCATCATCAGCAGATAACTCTCCAGGATATCCTCCCGGACGGCAGAAAGCTTCGGATAACGCTTAAGCAGCGCATCGAGAATAACGGTTTCTCTTCCATTATACTGTGTCATCATGATCTTACCTCGGCTGTTCCGTGACAATTTCTTATCTATTATAGCAGAAAAGGGAGGACTTCACACCGCAGAAGGAATACAATCTTTCATGCAGGAACAGGGAATTGCGGATGGAAACGAATTATAGTGCAAGCATTATATTCGTTTCCTATTTATGATATACTCGAAGGGACAGTGATCCGGATATGCGCAGATCGCGTGTATCCGCAAAAAGGGGTTAAAAGCGAGGGAAAAATGAAATCTTATCTGAAAAAGCTGGCTGTTCTTCCGCTCATTCTGGCCTCCATGCTGCTTTGGCCCATGGGCTGCTGCGGCGCGGAGGAAGTATCCGGGGCGAATTCCGCGGGCGTTCCGAACAGGAGCATTGCCGTGGATCTGACCGGTCAGTCCGAGGGCTACTCCGCCGTGCTCTATGACAACAGCAGCGGGCTTCCCACCTCGGAGGCCAATACCATTGCCGAAACAGACGATGGCTTTATCTGGATCGGCAGCTATGCCGGACTAATCCGCTACGACGGCAATACCTTCGAGCGGATGGATTCCACGGGGGGGATTTCCAGCATCAAGTGCCTGTTTGTGGACAGCAAAGGCAGGCTGTGGATCGGGACAAATGACAATGGCGTGGCGGTGATGGAGGATGGCAGCTTTCGGATGTGGGGAAAGCTGGACGGCATGAAATCCGCCCATACCCGCGCGATCACGGAGGATAAAAACGGGACGATCTACATCGCCACCACCGACGGCATCGTAAAGATCGATCCGGAGGAGCAGCTCAGCATGATGGAGGATCCCGAAATTGCCGATGCGAATATGCGGGACCTTCGGATGGGAAGCGACGGTCTGATCTACGGCTTAACGAATTTCGGCGACATCCTGACCATTGAAAACGGCACGCTGAAAAGCTTTCTGGCTGCTGAAGACAACCCCGTTGAGGGCGGGGCCGGCAATCTCCTGCCTGATCCGGAGGTGCCCGGAAAGATCTATTTCGAGGGCGCGGACTATAAGCTCCACAGCGGGATACTTAACGGGAAGCTGACTGATCTTGAGGCCATTGATATTGAGCCCTTAAGCTATGTGCAGCGGATGGAATATATCGACGGGAAGCTCTTTATCTGCGCCTCCAACGGCATCGGCGTGCTGGAGGACAACACCGTTTACGTGCCGGAAAATCTGCCCATGGATAATAATGTGGGCTCCGCCATGACGGACTATCTGGGCAATCTCTGGTTCACCTCGACAAGACAGGGGGTGATGAAGATCGTGCCTAATCAGTTTTCCGATCTGTTTGACCGTTTTGACATCCCTGAGGCGGTGGTCAATACCACCTGTATGTGCGAGGGCAAGCTCTTTGTGGGCACGGACACGGGGCTGATCGTGCTGGATGAGAACGGTCCTCTGGAAAGCTTCCCGCTTTCAAAGGCAGTGACCGCAGGCGGCACGGAGCTGGGATCGGATGACCTGATCTCGCTGCTTGAGGGCTGCCGCATCCGTTCGATCATCCGGGACAGCAAAGACCGGATCTGGATATCCACCTGGAGAAAGCTGGGGCTTCTGCGCTATGCCGGGGGCGAGCTGACCGCCTTCTCCGAGGGGGAAAGCCCCCTCTCCAACAGCCTGCGCTCCGTCAGCGAAATGAAGGATGGCTCGATCCTCGTGGCACTTACCGGGGGGGTGAGCGTGATCCGTGGTGATGAATATGTCGCCTCCTATGGCGAAAAGGACGGCATCACCAACACGGAGAGCCTCACCGTGACGGAGGGCACAAACGGGGATATCGTGCTGGGCAGCAACGGCGGAGGCATCTATATCATCAATGATTCCGGGGTGCGAAATATCAATGTGGAGGATGGGCTGACCTCCGATATCGTGATGCGCCTCAAACGGGATGAGAAAAATAATGTGATCTGGATCGTCACGAGCAGCGCCATCGCGTACATGACGCCCGATTACCAGGTGACCACGATACGGAAATTTCCCTATACGAACAACTTCGATCTCTATGAGAACAGCAAGGGGGACATGTGGGTGCTCAGCAGCAACGGCATCTATGTGGTCCCCACTGATGAGCTGCTCGCCAATGAAGAGATCGATCCAGTTTACTACAGCCTTGCCAACGGCCTCCCCTGCATCGCCACGGCAAATTCCTACAGCGAGCTGACCCCGGAGGGAGAGCTTTACATCGCGGGGAGCACGGGGATCTGCAAGGTAAATATTGAACAGCCCTTTGCAGATGTGGATGAACTGAAGGCGGCGGTGCCCTTTGTGGAGGCAGACGGGCAGCGGATCTTCCCGTATGAGGACGGCGGCTTCACCATTCCCGCCTCCGCGCAGAGGATCACCGTGCCCGGCTTTGTGTTCAACTATTCCCTGAACAACCCCCAGGTGAGCTACCGGCTGGATGGCTTTGAAAA
>CAMOOZ010000092.1 GCA_946621895.1 uncultured Lachnospiraceae bacterium
CGTGGAAGCCCTGATGGAGGAAAAGAGCGAGTCCGATCCTTCCAGAACCTTGAATGAGCAGCTTGTGGAGCTGGTCAGCGTGATCGGCGAGAAGCTTTCCGTCAGACGCTTCGAAAAGGTCTCTGCTGATCTGGTGGACACCTATATCCATGGCGGCGGGAAGATTGCCGTGGCGGTCTGCGCAAAGACAGATGTGGTGAATGACGAGATCAAAAAGGCCGTCCATAATGTGTCCATGCAGGTGGCGGCGCTCTCTCCTTCCTATGTGGATGTGTCCGAGGTGCCCGGCGATTTCGTGGAGCACGAGAAGGAGATCCTGAAGGCGCAGATCATGAACGATCCCAAGGAATCCCAGAAGCCTGAAAAGGTGATCAACGGGATCATTCAGGGCAGGATCAACAAGCAGTTAAAGGAGATCTGCTTAAACGATCAGGAATACTTCCAGGCCGAGGACGGCAAGCAGACCGTGGCCCAGTATATCAAAGAGGTGGCAAAGGCGAACAATGCGGATTTCTCTATCGTAAGCTTTGTCCGCTATGAGACCGGCGAAGGCATGGAGAAGAAGGAAGAAAACTTCGCTGAGGAGGTTGCAAAGCAGATCCAGGGCTAAGGCGGGATATGCGAAAACCGGTTTGAGCAATACTTTCAGATCGAGTAGGGGCGGAGAAGCCGACACTACTTACCGGCGGCGCGGCAAAACTTCATTTCGCCGCGCCTGCCATAAAAAGCGGGATTGCGTTCGTCAATCCCGCTTTTTTCATGATCACAGAGTTTTTCATTCTCCCGCTCTCTGAAATGACCCTAATCGCTTCCGGATTTCCTGCTGCCCGAAGCAGCTCCACCATTCATACAGCTCCATACCGTTTTCCTCTTTGAAACGAAGAAGATTTTCCAGCGTGATCTCATTGCTGATTCTCTCATGGTGAAAAAAATTCCGGGTTCTTCTTTCATCTGACTCATTCTTCCGGGCAGTGTTTGTGGATACCTCCCCGACATGCTCCACCCTGATCTCCGGCATAAAAACGGTATGCATTTGTCTGGCTAGGATCTGAACAAAAAGGATCCGCTCTTCGCCATACAAAAATGTACGCTCATCCATTCCGTCAAAGCGATTGATAAAAACTTCGGAAAAGATCATGCAGCAGCCATGGATGATAATATCATAATACTTTCCCGGAACAGCTGAGGAATCCAGACTTTTAGCCTCAATCCCCGCTGAAGGAGCAGCCGGATTTTGAAAGATGTGTAATCTGTTATAAATTTTGCGCAGAAAAGGATAAACCCGTTTATAAAGGCCAAAGCTTCCCCTGAAAATGCGTTTTCTCAGGTCTTTGATATGAAATCTGCAGGACTCGATCGTGGGAAATGTCCTTACCCACTCAGACATTCCATATTCCCCGCGGGCATTGATATTGGCGGGACCGGCAAGGGCAAAGCCGCTTTTTCGATACTCCTCCTCAAGCTTTGCGAAAAGCGATTTATCCAGCAGGTATACATCATTATTCAGCAGCATGATATAGCGCGGCTTAAGCTTTTCCTTCGCGATGCGGTAGCCCACATTATTCCCTCTGGCAAAGCCCAGGTTTTCCTCATTCCGCACCAGAATCACCTGTGGATCCTCCCGATATTCCTTCGTCAGTACAGCAAAGGAATCATTCGGGGAGGCATTGTCCACGATGATGATCTTATAATCCTGAACATCACAGTTTTCCTTTATATGGGAAACCGCGCTGATCGTTTCCTCCCAGGCGATGTAATGCAGTATGACAAATGCAATCGAGCACATCTATTCCACTCCAAGATGAATGTATTGATCTTTACTCCGCTATCTTCCTTTTTGCTTATTTTGACTAAAAAGCGTTTGTTTGATCCTGGCATCAATTATTTTCCGAGGAAGAGTATAGCATCTGTGCCCTGTTTTGTCAGCGCCGTCTTTTAACCCGCATCCGGCGGGAGCAAACGCCAAAGCAAAGAGCAGCGCTCTGGCGTTTGCCGCTGTCGCGATTTTCGCCCGTCGGAGAGGATCTTATCAACAGGCGATCAGCAGCCTTCCCTGCCTTCTGTCAAACCGGTACACATGCTCGGACAGGACCTCCTGCTCCTGAACCTGCGTTTCATTCACCTCCTTTACCATCTGACGCAGCTCCCCCGCTTCCATGAAGCCTGAATCGGGAAGGATGAGCACCTCGTGGATCGAACTGGGCAGAATGAAGATATCCCTGTCCAGGTAATCCGCCACATCCTGCAGCACGCCCTGGTAGATCATCGTGCAGGCGCCCTGGATCCGGTCCTTATTGCCGAGCACGAAAAGGCATCTTTCCCTGTCCGAGATCGCCTCCGGGGTAAGCGTGTTCATCACCTCCTCCGCCCATTTTTCCCGCCAGCTTCCGGAGAGCGCCTCCTCTTCATGCTCTTCCCGTACTGCTTCACGCCGATCAGGCTTCTTTACCGGCCCGTTCCCTTGCTGAAGCATTTCCCGGATGATCTCCTTCATGCTTTTCATTTCGCAGGGAAGGAGTCTTGGCGTATTATCCCTGGCGGTTTCGTAGAGCTGCTCGGTGGTGATCCCCCATTGCTCCATATGCTCATTGGTGATCAGAATGCTGCCGATGCCGATCACATCACTGCAGACCCTGCAGTAAAACACGATGGCCAGATCCAGATACGGGATAAACGGGATCTTCTCCAGAAGCTTCCGGTTTTTTTCAAAATTGATCAGCTTATAGGCCACCCTTTTTCTGACCTCCTCAAAATCCATGAAGAATTTCATATCGAGACTGTTTTTTGCCGCTTCCACATTGCAGCTTTCATATACCTGGAGGATTTCCTTCTCGATTTCCCAGATGCGCCTGCCCTCCTGATAATCCTTGTAATAGGGCTCCAGATAAATACTGGGAGAAAAATCGATCCCCTTTTTCTCGATGATCAGCCCGTTCAGAAAGATGTCGTTGTTCTTGGGAACCTTTCTCATGCTGATCCTGTATTCCTCTCCGAGCTGCTCACGGAGATCATTGCATATCGTGTCCTGAAATTCAGTAAATGTCATAGAATTGTCCTTTCGTGATGGAAAACCTGCCGGAAAGCCGATGCGGCACACCGTCCGCGCGCACCTTTGCTTTTCCCGCAGATCATGAGGGCCTGTCAGAAAACAGCTTACCTCCTCTTTGCGAAAGAACTCCGGTAGGTGGTTCTTTCGACCAGGAAAACGATCCGGTTGTTTCGTGACAGTTCCCGAGAGATGCTGACAGATTATCAGATGGGGTTACTACTCACAGTCTCACTCCTCACAGGCTGACGCGGGATTTATCTGTGAATGGCAACGAAAAAGAGCAATCCCACAGAATATGGAATTGCTCCGGCAAGTTGAGATCAGACAGTGCCCGGAAACACCGGGCAGATACAGTCCCCGGAAAGCTCCGGGAAAAGACGGAGCACGGATATCTCCGTGATCCGTGAAACGCCTCAGACCCTCTTTAAGTACTCTCCGGTCCGGGTGTCGATCATGATCTTATCCCCCTGGTTCACAAACAGGGGAACATTGACCTGTGCTCCGGTCTCCACGATCGCGGGCTTGGTGGCCCCGGTAGCGGTATCTCCCTTAAAGCCCGGCTCTGTCTCCGTGATCTCGAGCTCCACATTAATCGGAGGCTCCACCGCATAGACATTGCCCTTATAGGAGCAGACCTTGCAAAACTCATTCTCCTTCACAAACTTCATCGCGTCTGCAATGTCGTTTTTGTTTAACATGATCTGTTCATAGCTTTCCGTGTCCATGAACACATAGAGATCGCCGTCTGCATAAAGATACTGCATTTCTTTTCTGTCGATATGTGCCGTTTCACATTTTTCCGTCGGACGGAAGGTCTTCTCGACCACGCCTCCGTTCACGATGTTCTTTAATTTGGTCCTGACGAAAGCGGCGCCCTTTCCGGGCTTTACATGCTGGAACTCCACGATCTGAAAGACCTGTCCCTCCAGCTCAATGGTCACGCCATTACGGAAATCACCTGCAGAAATCATAAATCACCCTCCTGACTCGTCGCTTGATCGAACCCATTTTACCTTATCCGGATGCTTATTTCAACTGTTTTCTTGAAGGACAAAATTACACCGAATTGTAACGATCGTAGCATTAACCCTGCAATTCGATCAATGCCTCCAACCCCTCCAGATAGCCCTGAAGGCCATGACCGTAGATCTGGCGGCTGCAGGCCGAGGCGGTCACGGAAATCCGCCGGAATTCTTCTCTGGCGGAAATATCCGAAATGTGGACCTCGATCTTCGGAATAGAGGAAAGATCCTCCAGCGCATCGTGGATCGCGTAGCTGTAATGCGTATAGGCGCCGGGGTTGATCACGATCCCGCAGGTCCCGTCCGTGTGCGCATCCTGGATCCGGTCGATGATGGCGCCTTCATGGTTTGACTGAAACACCTCGATCGACGCGCCAAGCTCCTTCCCCTTCTGCTCGATCAGAGAAAGCAGATGATCATAGTCCTTATCCCCGTAAACGGATTTATCC
>CAMOOZ010000093.1 GCA_946621895.1 uncultured Lachnospiraceae bacterium
AGGTGAACTCATCACCGAAACAGAGTCTGAAGCCAGCGAATCTGCCATCGAAACAGAGCCGGAAACCGGCGAGGGTTTTGTTTCTGATGGTCCTGCTTCTGCGGATGATGCTTCCGAACTGAGGAATTCCACATTTTATGCTCCTTCGATCACGCCTTCGATGGTGGTGAACGGCAGGTTTTCCTGGCTTGAGTCCGACAAGATCCTGGAAAGGCTGAATAAGATAAGGCTGGAAGCCTGTGAAAACGGTTACCCCTTTGTGGAAAAGGGGACCACGAGGAATCTGACGCCGGAGGACTATGTGCCCCTGAAATGGTCCTATGATCTGGAGGAGATCGCCAGACAGAGAGCTGCCGAGGCTTCCGTGCTGACGGAGCATGTGCGGACAAACTGGACCAGCTGCTTTACCGCCGCGTCTTCGACCGGGCTGACTGCATCCGCCGAGAGTCTTGCCTGGAATTATTCCGGCATACTTTACGGGATCAGTCAATGGTACGAGGAAAAGAATCATTATCTCAGCCAGGGGGGAGAATCCACAAAATATGAGGTGGGACATTATAAGGCGCTGATCAATCCGGCCTATCAGTCCGTGGCCGTCAGCGCATTTATGCGGACCGGCGATATTTTCTATACGGTTTGTCAGGAATTCTCCCGAAGAGCGGCGGCCTCGGAAAGCTCCTTTGAAAAAACGGGAGCGCTTGCCGGGATCGTGCCCGTGGATGCTGCGGATATTACAAGGCTTTCCTGGAAAAGCTGGAAGGATAAGCTTAACCGGGGAGAAAGCGCGGAATTTGTGATCACCGGTTATACCGGTTTTATCTATGACAATTATTTCTACGGAAGGAGCAGGATCGATTCCAGAATATACGATCTTTCCTGGACCTCCTCTTCTTCCGGCGTGCTTGCGATCAACGGGGACGGGGTCGTCGAAGGAATTTCTGCCGGCACTGCCGTGGTCACATGCTCCTCCGGAGGCTATTCGGTGGTGAAAACGGTGCAGGTGATCGTAAAGCTGGAGCAGGTGCTGCTGAAAGGCGAGCTGCAGGAGGACGGCAGCAGAGTGATCTCCGTGGTGAGAGGAGAGAGCCTCTCCCTTTTTGAGGATTATTCACCCTATGATACCACGGAACGGGAGCTGAGCTGGAAAACCTCATCCGCCAGACTTTGCACGGTGGATAACCGCGGGAATATTACCGGAATAAAGGGCGGAACGGCGACGATCACCTGCAGCTCCTCCGTCGGAACGGACAGGATAAAAGTCACGGTGATCCCGAAGCTGGAGAGGCTTACGCTTTCCAAAACCATGCTCTCCTATTCTCTCGGAAAAACGCCGAAATCCATCAGGCTTACGGGAAAGTATCTTCCTGCGGATGACTATTCCGCCGAAGAGACCGCGCTTTCCTGGTCTGCTTCGGAGCCGTCCGTGGCAAGTGTGGATGAACGCGGCTATGTCTTTTTCGGCACGGAAGCGGGAAGCTCCGTGATCACGGCCAGTACTGCCGCGGGGATCAGCGCCTCCTGCAGGGTGGTGATCAGCAGGGTGTATTCCGGATCCAGGATCGAGACGGCGGATCTCTCCGGGGGCGTTCCGCTGCAGTTTGATCTGAGTGATCCTTCAGAGGAGGAATCCGCCGAGGTCTTTTTCACACCGGAGCTGTCTGAGAAGGACATCGCCGGGATCACCTGGACCTCCTCCTCTCCGGTGCTGCTTTTATCCGCCGATCCCGGTTTTTCCGTTTCGGATTATGCGGAAAACGGTTCTTCGGCGGTGTCCACCTCTGTTTCCGGGGTAAAAAAGGTCTATGTCAGGCCGAGAAATCCGGGGCTTTCCGCCCCCGCCACCGTGACGCTCACGGTCTCCATGAATAATCAGAGAAGCCAGGTGAAATACAGGATCACGCCTGCCGCGGGCTTCCGGAAGGATGTATATGGCTGTTATCTGCTTTACGATGAAAAAGGCAGGGCTGCAAAGGGCTGGCGGCGCGGGATCGAAGGGCCATCAGGCGAGACCGGGGACTATTATTTTGATTCACTCTGCAGAATGGTGGTGGGTGAGATCAAGATCTCGGGAAAGTGGTACAGCTTTGATGAGCAGGGCAGGCTGATCACCGCCCAGGGCCTGGATGCCGATGACGGAAGATACAGGGATGCTTCCGGCGCTTCGGTGACGGGATTTCAGGAGATCGACGGATACTGGCACTATTTTGATCCTTCCGGTCTGCTGCAGACGGGGAAGGTAAATGTGTCAAAAAGGCAGTATTGCTTTGACGAAGAGGGGCACCTAATCACCGGCTGGCATGAGGGCTGCTACTATCAGGAAAAGGGGAACTCCCCATCCTCAGGTCTTGGCGTTATGCTCACAGGCATCCAGCGTCTGGCTGAGGGGAGCGATCATTTCCGCTATTATCTGACAGAGAAGGGAAGGCTGAAAAACAGTCTGCAAAAGGCGGGAAGCGCCTGGTATTTCCTTGACGGTCAGGGCAGGGCCTCCGGCCTGGTCCTGAATGCGCTGAACGAGACGGAGGGCTTTGCTCTTGCGGGGGAGCTTACCGCTTCGCAGAAAAACAATGGCTCCCTGGATAAGATCTGTGATGCAGACGGTACGGCATACACAGGTTGGGCGCTGCTCGGAGAGTCAAAGCTATATGTGAAGTCCGGAAATCTGCAGAGCGGCTGGCAGAATCTTTCCGGCGGCAGATATTATTTCAGCAAAACAGACGGCGCCCTGCAGACCGGCGGCTTTAAGGACGGCAGCAGTGCCTTTTACAGCGATGACAATGGCCGGATGATCGCGAAGGCCGGCATGAACAGATCAGGATCCACCCTGTCCTATTACGATCCTGAGACAGGGCTTCCCGTGGAGGGTCTGAGAAGGGTGTCGGGGAAATGGTATCTTTTCCACAAAAACGGCAGTATTCAGAACGGATCGCTCGCAGATCAGGCTTCAGGCCTTACGCTGATGTTTGAATCCGGCCAGCTGAAGCAGGCAGTGCTTTCCGATACCATGACCATGGGAAACTCCGGCATGACGCAGGCCTCGGGTCTTTATACGATGGACAGCGGAATCACCCTCTGCTTTATCCGCGGTCTTCCGGCCTCCGGCTGGGTGAGCTCCCTTTCCGGCAGCAGATATTTTGATCCGGAAACGGGCGACATGCAGGAAGGCTTCGTGACGGTGTCGAAAAAGCAGTATTATCTGGATGAAGCTACAGGCCTGCGCCATGGCGAAGGCTGGGACGGGATCGGCGGAAAAATCTACTATTTTGATAAAAACGGCGCCGCCCAGACCGGAAAACGGAGCCTTTACTGCCGTCAGGATGATCCGGAGGCGGATCTCAGGAAAAAATACAATTACTACTTTGATCCGGCGGATGCCCATCTGCTGACGGACAGCTTTGTAAACGGAAACTGGTGGGCGGATGAATACGGGAAGCTGAGATAGAACGACGGGATTAAAGAGACAGCCGTGGAATCGGCAAAATATGCTTTTCCCCGAAAAATGAATCAGCTTTGCCTGGGGAGCAAGCTCCCGGAACAAATCCGACTCATTTTTCGGGGGTGCTGAACAAATACAAAGGTGAGATCTGTATCAGTTTCTGAGAGATCCTGCCAGATCCTCTACCAGCTTTGCGGAATGCTCCGCTGCCTTGCGCTCAAAGGTAGGATAATCCATATCCGCGGAATCATCGGCCTTGTCGGAAATGGCTCTGATCACCACAAACGGAAGCTTATTCAGATACGCCGCATGGGCGATCGCCGCACCCTCCATTTCGCAGCAGAGCCCCTTAAACTGCTCCGCGATCCCGTTTTTCACGCTCCTGTCGGAAATAAACTGGTCGCCGGATACGACTCTCCCGGTAAACACGGAGATTTCCGGGCAGGTTTTTCTGCAGGAAGCCACCGCTTTTTCCACCAGCTCCGGATCCGCTTTAAAATCGGATTCGTCCATCTGCGGAATGATCCCTTTCTCATAGCCGAGGCCTCTTACATCCATATCATGCTGAAGCGCGTCCGTGGACACGACGATATCACCGATATCGATATTCGCATCCAGAGAGCCGGCCACACCCGTGTTGATCACATGGGTCACATTAAATCGGTCCGCCAGCACCTGGACGCAGCAGGCGGCATTCACCTTGCCCACGCCTGAGCGGACGATCACGACCTCCGCTCCGTTTAAGATGCCTTCTTCAAAATCCATGGAAGCAAAGGAGGAGCTTTTTTTCCCGGTCAGCTTTGCCTTTAAGGTGTCCACCTCCAGTTCCATCGCGCCGATAATCCCGATTTTTGCCATTTTATCCTTCCTCCTTCATCGGATAATTCAGATGTGCCTCGTCAATATGATAGAGCGTCCTGTCCAGATAAAGCTTTGACCAGTATTTGGCCATGGGAAGATTGTGATCCAGCCAGTTTCCGCAGTCCTCCGGCGCCTGTCCGGGAATATCGCCTTCAAAATCCCGGCAGAATTCAAAGCATTTCAGCATCAGGTCCACAATATCCTTCGATTCCAGATCGCCTGCCATGACCAGATAGAAGCCGGTGCGGCAGCCCATGGGTCCGAAATAGATGATCCTGTCCTTCCACTCCGGATCATTGCGCAGATAGGTGGCGGCGATATGCTCAAAGGTATGAACCTCCGCGGTGTTCATGCAGGGCTCATCATTCGGGGAGCACACCCGGATATCGAAGGTGGTGATCGTCTCCTGGCCCACCTTATCCTTTCTGGATACATAAAGCCCCGGCTGGAGCTTGACATGGTCGATACAGAAGCTTGCGATTTTTTCCATGAAATGACTCCTTTCAGAAACACAGTGTTCGTCTGAAACTGCATTATACATTTTATTTCTCCTTTGAACAAGGAATAATGTATAATACGCTTATGAAAAGCATCGAAAATACAGCGGTCGGCTTTTATCTGGCCGCGATCTTTCTGGCTGTTCCCCTGTATTATTCGGACGGTTATTACCGTATCGGAGATGATAAATTCAGCGCTTTTTTCTGGAGCACGCTGGTGTTTTTCATTCTGATGCTTTTTGCCCTGTTTACCCGGAAAAGGGAAAGGGGGAGAATGTCTTTATTTGCCGGCGGCTCAGAGATCATGGTCAAACGGCTGCTGCAGCGTTTTTCCCCGGTGGATATCGCAGCCGCTTTCTACGGCCTTTTCGTGATCTTTTCCTATCTCTGTTCACCTTATCGGAAGGACCTGGTGTTCGGGGAGCCGGGCTGGCATATGGGCCTTGTGATGAGGCTTTTTTCCCTCACTCTTTATTTTCTGCTTTCAAGACATTTTGATGAACAGGGAAGGGAGGGAATAAAGCTTATCCTGCTTTCCTCTGCGCTGGTCTTTCTTTACGGCTTTCTCGGCCGTTTCGGTGTCCGGCCGCTGGAAATGGGAGGCAGCTCCGAGCAGTTTATCGGCACGATCGGAAATGTGGACTGGTTTGCGGGACTCTGGACCATGCTTTTTCCCATCGGGCTCTATGCCTTTCTGCAGGAAAAAAAGGCCTCCGGCTTAAGGGCGCTGAGCGCGTATATCTGTATCGGCATTGCCTTCAGCCTTATCTGCGGGGCGCAAAGCTCTGTGCTTTTGCTGCTCTTTTACCTTTTTCTCGCTTTTCTCGCCTCTTTCGGCAGCAACAACCGATTCCGGCGTTTTGTCAGACTGCTCTGCTGCTTTGCAGTCACGGTGTGGTTGGTCAGGCTGCTCAGGCTGTTCATCCGGATGGATATGGAAAGGGATCCGCTGATCGATTTTTTTACCGATCCGGCAAACCTGATTGGCGATCTTTTCTGGTTCGGCTTTGCCGCAGCCGTTTTTTTCCTTCGTTCAATGTGCCCGAGACTGTTCAGAAGGATCAGGATTTCCGCCTGCAAGCCAATCCGAAATGCGATCCTCGCAATTCTCGTTTTTCTTTTTTTCCTGTATCTGCTGCTGATCCTGATCCGCGGGAGCATGCCGGGCTTTCTTCCTTTTCTGAACGGTTCTCCTTATTTTGCGCTGAATGATTCCTTCGGCTCCGGACGGGGAAGGATCTGGCGCGGCAGCCTGCAGATGTTTGCGGAGCTGCATCCGCTGGAGAAGCTGCTGGGCGTCGGCCCGGACGGCTATGCTTCGTTTCTCTACGGTTCCTTTTCCGGGGTAACGGAGCTGACGGCTCCCTTCGGCGGCGCCCGGCTCACCAATGGCCACAGCGTCATGCTGACAGAGCTGGTAAACATCGGGATACTGGGAACCGCCGCGTTTCTTTCACTTATTGTGATCTGCCTGAAAAGACAGCTGAGGCTCTTTAAGCTCGATCCGGAGCAGGCTGTTTTCCTCTTTCCCGTCTGCGGGTATCTGCTGTTTGGACTGATCAATTTTGATATGGTGTTAAACTATCCGTATCTGTTTGTGTTTATCGCTGCAGGGGAAGCGATGATCCGGGGCAGAGAATCGCTCGATGGGGAGGAATAAGTATATTTTTCTTCGGTTTGCTGCAACACTTCGGGATTTTTTTTGCACTGTATAGAGGAAAGCGCATTAATGCATTATTCAAAGGGATGGATCAGTTATGGAAAAAGAACGGATGAACGAGCTGGTAAAGCAGGCGGCAAAAATGGACAGCGGCTCACCTGCCGCGTTTGCGGCGCTTTATGAGGAGGTGTACAGGGGGCTTTATAAGCAGGCCCTCTATGCACTGGGAAATGTTCAGGACGCGGAGAATGCCTGTTCCGATGCGGTTCTGGATGCCTATCAGGGGATCGGAGGCCTGCGGGAGGAAGGCGCCTTTAAGGCCTGGATCTTCCGCATTCTGACAATGAAGATCAAAAAAAGACAGGCGCAGCTGATTGCTGAAAGAGAGCGTCTTTCACCGGGCGCCCTTGAGGAGTATGAGGGTGAAGCCGCCGCGGATCCGGCCTACGGAAGGACGCTGGACAGGGATCAGCTGAAGCCCGCCTTTGCGGTGCTTTCCCCGGAGGAGAGAAATATCGTGCTGCTGCGCGCCGTGGGCGGGTTTGAAAGCGATGAGATCGGAGACCTGCTGGAGATCAACCGAAATACGGTCCGGTCCAAATACGCCAGGGCTTTGGGAAAAATGCGGGAAGCGCTGACGGCAGAGTAAGGAAAAGCCTATTTCGTTGAGGAAAAATACCGGAACAGAGAAGAAAAGGCGCAGGGAATGGAGGAGAAGGATATGGATAATAAAGAGATGGAAAACAACGTTTCCGGAAATGAAGGGGAGCTTGCGGAAATGGAAAAGCAGATCCGGGACGCCGCGCCCGAGATCCCGGAGAGTCTGAAGCCGGATAATATCGAAGCCAGGCTGAAGGCATTGCCGGAAAGCCCGGAAAACCGCTCCGGCGAGAGAGGATCAGGCGGAGCTTCCTCTGTCAGACGCTTTGTCTATCCGCTGCTGGCGGCGGCATCTCTCTTTCTGGTATTCGGGATCGGCCTTTTTGTGGGGAAAAGCGCGCCGGGGAGAAATCCCGCAGGGCTAAACGGGGCAGCGCAGGAAGCGGCATCGGTTCCCGGAGATCGTCAGC
>CAMOOZ010000094.1 GCA_946621895.1 uncultured Lachnospiraceae bacterium
GCGCGGGCCCTGCCAGTGGCAGCCCCCGCGCCTGTGCCGGCAGCGGCCGTCCCCGCGCAGTATGCCGCCGCTGAACCGACTCCGATCAGGCAGCTGCAGGCCGATATATCCGAAGCGATCCAGACTGAACAGGCAGGTATCCCGGAGGATGACATCCAGGCGGAGTACCTTACGCGCTCCTATGTAAAGCCGCAGGAGCGCCCTGTCCCTGTTATTAAAGAAGAAAGGGAAAAAGCCGTTCAGCCGCCGGCTCCGCCGTCTCTGGAGGAGATCCGTGCCGTGATCAGAGAGGCGCTGGAGGAGAGGGAGCTCCTTGACGAGAGCAGGTTTGCCCCCGTCCAAAAGCCTGCCTATGCCAAAGCGCCCGCACCCGCTGAAGCGCCTGCCCATACTGGAAAGTCTGCACCCGCCGGAGTGCATGCCCATGCCGGAAAACTTGCACATGGCAAAGCGCCTGTCTATACCGCAAAGCCTGCAGCCGCCGAAACGCCTGCCCATGCCGGAAGGCCTGCTTCCGCCGAAGTGCCCGCACCCGCAAGGGAATACGCGGCAGTCAGGGGGAATGTGTCCAACCGCGAAAGCCTCGAGGCCGGCACATCCGATAAAAACAGGCAAAACCACAAGTCGGCCGGAGCGGATATTAAAAAGGCTCAGCCCTCTGCGGCGCTCTGGGAGCTGCCGCTTAAGCCGGAGCCTGTGGAAGAAAAGACTGTTTCCGAGGCGGTTCCCCAAAAGAGCGCGAAAGTAGCCGATGGGACAGCCCCGACGGCTGCGGATGGGGTTTCCGTGATCCCTGTTGAAAAAAGCAGAGAGCCGGTTCAGAAGGAGAAACCGCGGAGCAAACGCCGCTTCCAGTTTGCATTTGAGACACCTCATCTGAATTTCTCCGTTAATCTCGGAGGAAATAAAAAGAGAAGGAAGGATGATTAAGTGAATTTTGCCGCTGCGCTTTGGAAGGAAGGAGAAGTATCATGCAGATCACACTGATCGGAGAGAAAAATCTGGATTTTTTTCTGCCATTAATGGGAGATGAGCCTTCTCCGGCACAGATCGCGCTGGGCGTAATCGAGGATGGGATGCCGGTTGCCGCTGCACTTTTCAGCATGGAAGAAAATGTATGTACAATAGATTTTCTTCGTGTAGCGGATACTGCCAGAAGAAAGGGGGTCGGAAGCTTTCTGCTGCGTGAGGCGATGAAGGCTTACATGGAGCTCGGCGCCGACCGGTTTATCTGTTTTTACGGGGAGGATGACGCGGTGACGGGATTTCTTTCCCGCTGCGGTTTTTTCTGCACGCCTTCATCACCCCTGATCACCTTTCGGATCGGGGATGTGATCGACAGCCCCCGATGGAAAAAGCTGGAACAAAAGCTCCCTGCAGATCAAGTCAGATCGGTCCTCCAGCTGAAAGGCGGAGAAAAGGAGATGCTTGCCAGGAAGATAGAGGAGATGGGGTTTGACCGATCGCTGCTGGCGGAAGGAAGCTTCGATCCGGATATTTCGTTCTTCAGCACTGTTTCCGGAAAGATCGCTGCGCTTTTGCTTGCCTATTGGGAAGACGACAGGGTATACATCACTTTGCTGGCATCCTTTCAGCAGTCATTTACTTCCATTCCCGGACTGATGAGCGTATTTTTCCGGCAGCTTCAGCATTCTGCCGTTCAGGACGCTGATGTCGTTTTTCTTGAACAGAATGAGAAGATAACAGAGACGCTGAACATGTTTCTGGCGCCCGAAAAGCAGGCGGTTCAGACGGAACGCGCCTGGTCTGCGCTGTATCAGAAGTTTTACCGGGATAGTTTCTCCTGAACGGAATCAAACAGCCCCGGGTTCTGCATATACTCAACTGACCAAATGGACTGGACACGCATCGCTGATGCGCTGCCACGAAGAGGGAGAACAAACCAATGGGTGAGCTTCAGGAAAGCAAATTTAAAAAGAAAACCTTTGAAAAAAAGATGGAGTGGGAGGAGATTACCGCCGGAGATTTTAAGCAGCTTTTTGGCGACGGCAGCCGTTTCAGCGAAATGGGGAAAACGCTGAATGATTGGAAGGACAAGTTTACGAAAAATCATTTCAGCGAGCAGCTTGTCCCGAATAAAAAACTGGAGGAGCGGATTGACAGAAGCTACAAGGCGAATTTCCGCAATAAGACGATCAGCTCGCTGACAAAAGGCAAACGCGCGAAAAAAACCGTGAAAAAGGTACTTCTGCAGAAGCATCTGTTGGATGAGCAGCAGCGTTTCCTGGATAAGAAAAAACAGGAGCGCGCAGATGTGCTGAAGTACTTTGACCGGAGTAAGATAAAAGATCCCGAGGCATTGAGACGCCTCTACCGGACGAATGAGGATCTTGAGGCCGTTTCGGAATGGGGCACCCGGGAAAACGAGAAGGGAGAATTAACGATCAACTATGCGCTGTTCAGCGGGTCCCCCCTGGTCCGAATGCAGGAATACCAGCGTATCCTGCTTGAAGTGGATAATAAGATCAGACCGGAACGCTTTCAGTATGACTCAGACCGGGATTTTGCCTCCGGCTATGCCCGGAAATACAGGATGCTCTGCAAAGCCTGCGCCGCAATGCCATTTCTGCGGAAGTATTTATCCTATCATAAGGATCACAACCTGCGCGCTTTTCCCGCTGCGCGTATTTATGCGAAGCTGCTCTGTTTACAGGAGCTGAAGGCGCATTATGAGGATAAAATGGAGCTGCTGACATCGCCTTTTTATGCGCTGATCGCCAGAAAGGATCTGAAGGGGCTTTCCGGGCCGGATAAGGAAAAAGCGCTCAAGCAGGAAATAAAGAGTACCTGGTTTAGAAATTATATTAGGCTTTACCACAAGGTTTCTTCTTCAAAGATCGGAAAAGGCGCTGATCTGAAGGCATTTTTCCGGATGCGGGAAAGGGAGTATGAGAATACCCATCTGCGCCTGGAGGATGAGCCTGCCGCCAGAGAATCCTTCAATGCGCCTGAAGTACCGCAGCAGGAGGTGAAGGAAAAAGACGAAGAGGTTCCTGTACGGGAAATGAATGCGGAGCAGAAGAGCTCTCCTTTACAGGAAGAGAAAAAATATGTGAACAGCACGCCCACCGGCGACGACGAGGAACTGCAGGAAAAGCTGAAGCACATGGAAAATCCCTTCCGGAAGAAGGAGAGGTCCGCTGATGATGAGAAAAAATATGTGAACAGCACTCCTACCGGTGATGAAGAGCAGCAGGCAAAGCCGAAGTATATGGAAAATCCCTTCCGGAAGAAGGATCGATCCGCGGAAGAAAAGAAGGACGATTTCTTCCCGCCGGAGCATGAAAACGAAAACGCCGCGATGTTTATGCAGGAGCCTGTCGTGGTCGATCAGTCCCGGATGAGAAGCGATGACGAATATTTCTTCGCGCATCTGGGCGAAACCTTTATGGATGGTGCTTCGGAGGCACAGCTCTCCGTTGAAAAATCCTCTGATCAGGAAGAGTCCGGAAGCGTGATGGAGGAGAC
>CAMOOZ010000095.1 GCA_946621895.1 uncultured Lachnospiraceae bacterium
CAATTGCGGTTTGAGCTTGCTCAAACCCGCAATTATTCTGCGAGCGACGATATCCAAAACGAATTTATTTAATTCGTTTTGGATAAGCAGCGTATTTTGCAGACGAGCTTTCAGTTCCCTATGTACCGCTGCGTTTCCGCCCAGAGCGAAAGCGTTCCGAAACGTTTGTGTAATCTGACGGCGATGGGAACGAATCCAGGGCTTTCCCCCGAAATCACGATATCAAGGCCAACAGTGTTTCCTCAGGCTTCCGCCGCCTGAAACACGATCGCCTCCTCCGGCGGGATGGGCTTGCTGAAATAGTATCCCTGGATCACATCGGCGCCGAAGCCCCTTAACCGTTCGTACTGCCATTCCTCTTCAACGCCCTCGATGATCATTCCCTTGTCCAGATCGTGAACCAGCCGGATCACATCCCGGATAAAGGAATCCTTGCCGTCCACCAGATATTCGTCCACCAGGGATTTATCCAGCTTGATCACGGAAGCGGGAATATAGCTCAGATAGGCAAGGGAGGAATAGCCCGTCCCGAAATCATCCATCAGAAGCCGGATGCCCATCTGCTGCATCCGCACAAAAAGCGAATCGGTCTGAGCGGAACGGTCCAGAAACATGCCTTCCGTGATCTCGATCTCCAGATATTCCGAAGGAATGTCATATCGTTTTAAGAGCTCCTCCACATAGTCCAGATAACCCGAATCATTCAGCTGCTTACTGGAAAAATTCACGGAAACAGGAACGAGCTGATGCCCCGCATCCCGCCAGGCCGCCAGCTGCTTTACCACCAGCTTCGTGGTCAGACGCCCGATCCGCCAGATCCAGCCGTTGGCCTCGGCCACGGGAATGAATTTCCCGGGAAACATGCCCGGTGCTTTCATTCTGACCAGCGCCTCCATGCCGCAGAGCTTTTTCGTCTTCGCGTCCACCTGGGGCTGATAGAGCATGTAGAAGCCTTCCGTGTCAAAAGCCTCCAGCAGCTTCTCCTTGATCCGGGCATCCTCCCTCAGCTTTTCCTTCATCTCCTCGGCAAAGAGGAACACGCCGTCCCCGCCGCGGGACTTGGCCTCGTACATTGCGATCTCGGCATTGGCGATATGCTCGTCGGAGGTGGATTCCCCATCGGAATTGGAGATGCCCATGCTCATGGAGAGGACGATCTTCTCCGCTCCCGCCTGAATGGGCCTGTGGCAGAGCTCCATCAGCTCCAGAAGCTCCGGAGACCGTTCCGTCAGCTGTCTGCCGGGGATCAGGATCAGGAATTCATCACCGGCATATCTGGCCAGGAGATAGCCCTCTTCCTCACACTTTTCCCGAAGGGATGAGGCCAGCTGCTGCAGGATCCTGTCCGTCTCCTGATGACCGAAGCTTTCATTGATATTCTTGATCCCGTCGATATCCGTCAGGATCACGGAGAACACCGTGTCCTTTCCGCAGATCTCCTCCATGAGGTTCACGGCAGTCCGACGGTTGTAAATATCCAGCAGGTCGTCATATTCCGCCAGATACTGCATTCTTTCCCTTGCTCTCGCGATGGTCTGCCGGGAGGCCTCCAGCTCCTGGTTGGTCAGCTTGCGCAGATGGATCGTGATCTGTCCGGAGGAAAGCAGCAGCAAAAAGAAGGCGAGGAGCAGCGCCGCCGGCAGAAAGAGCCTGCCGTAGCGCTCGGAAAAGCTCACAGGCTGGTTCACCAGGATCGTGTCCTCAGGAAGAAGGGAGAAATCCAGGCCCCTTGCCTGCAGCTCCTCATAATCAAATTCCGATCTGCTGGGGGTCTCCACGATAAGGGAATTGCCCCCCGCATCCCGGTCCGCGATCAAAGCGCAGACCTTCTGTGCCGCAAGATAAGCCTGCTGCTCCATATCAAGGCTGATGCCGCCCAGCACACCCATACCCACCCCGCCCACATAATTGCGGAAGATCGGGGCTTTGGTATGGGACACAATGGTGTTCGTCCGCTGGATCATGGAGTAATTATTTCCGCGCACATCGGAGTACGCGGTCATATAGATCACGATCGTGTCCTCGGAGATCTGCTCCAGCCGGTTGATAAACCCGCGCTGCGTGAGCTCAGAGGTGTTGATGTCCGTGCACTGCTTTTCGGGATGCCTTCTCGCGAAACGGTAAAAGATCTCCATATCCGCCATTCCCGCGGCGGAATCGTCATGAAGCGCCACGATCTTATCTGAATCCGGATAAAGGGACATGGCCAGATAAAGGGTGTCCTCCAGATAATCCTTTTCATAGAAGCCGTAAAAGCGCTTCAGTCTGGCGGCCTCCCCGGCCAGCGAAATATTATTGACGCCGAAATAGACGACGGGAATGCCGGTGAACCATTCATGCTCATGCCGCAGCAGCAGCTCGAGGGCATTATCGTCCGCCGCCAGCACCGCCTCATAGCGGTTCGTATTGCTCTTTCTGTTTAAACGGGGCCTGACGAAACGGTAAAACTCCTCTTCCTCCTCGGGAGTGTCATACTTTTTGGCATCCATATAAAGGACATCATATTCGATCCCCCTGGGGTAAAAGCTTTTCTCGATACCGGCCTTTTGATAGGGATTTGTGAAATAAAGAGATGAATAGGAACTGATCAGCAGGACCCTGTGCTCTGCCTCCACGGGCGCAGACACCTTTTCCTCGGGCTTTTCCTCCCTTGAAAACTCCAGAAAAAGCAGAACCAAAGAAGCCGTAAGGCACCCGAGCCCTATGGCTAACAACGCGACTCTAAAAACCTCCCACCGCCACTGAGAAGTCATTTTATCACGAACCGGTTCTTTCGGCGGTGGTTCTCCTCTCTATGCGTCATGCCCAGTCATTAACCTCCGGCAAAACACCTGCCACACCGAAAAGCCCTGCCGGGAATCACAGATTCTTCAGGCCTTCCACGGCCGCCTCAACGGCCTCCTTATTTGCCTCCTGGATCTGAAGATATACCTCCTTGCGGTAGATCGGGACCTCCCTCGGCGCCTTGATGCCCAGCTTCACCTGGTCGCCCTTGATCTCCAGCACAGTTACCTCAATATTATTATTGACCACGAGGGCCTCATTTTTCTTTCTTGATAACGCCAGCATGCCGTCCCCTCTTTATTTTCCGCTTTCCGTCTTTTCCTTGTTTTTCTGAAGAATGTCATAGATCGGGAAACGGACGGAATAATCCTCTCCCTCCACGATCACCTGGCAGCCCTTGCGCTTTTCCACATTGATCACAAAGGGCCCTCGCAGATTCACGGTCATCTTCGTCAGATCCCTGGGCACGGAAACCGTCACCAGCACGATCGTATCGTCTTCGGACAGCTCTCCCAGCGGTGCCAGGATATTGTCCTCGATCGTGGGATTGTAGCTTTCCTGCACGATCAGCGGATTCATCACCGGCATCGCAAAACCAGGCTCATCCAGCGACTGGAGCCAGTGGATTCCCACATTGTCTCCCTTGTCGGAGTCATGGAGCAGCACAAATCGCTTCAGATCCGGAAACCCGATGATCCCGTTGGGAAAATCCAGGATCCGCTCCTCCTCGATATCAATTTCGCCAAAGCTTCTTGTTTGCACCAGCATCCGAATTCCCTCCTGTCCCTTCTCCCAAAAGCTGTCTGGGGAGCGTTTAGCACCGCCAGCCTGACGCGCATTACTTGACAATAATCCTAAATTAACATATCAGATTCACCGGAAACTGTCAATCCTACAGATAGTTCAGCAGGGAGGTCTGCAGGATCTTCCCCGTGGCCATCAGGGAGGCATTATAGGTCAGCTCCGCGCTCTGGATCTGCACCATGGCCTCCGCGATATCCACATCCTCATTCTGGGACTGAAGATCCTCGTAGGTCAGCTTCTGGGAGCCAAGCCTGGTGGAGATCA
>CAMOOZ010000096.1 GCA_946621895.1 uncultured Lachnospiraceae bacterium
ATCAAGCTGGAGGAGTTATCCGCCGGAACAGGCTATGCGGATCTGGCCTATCTGCCGAAAAAATACGATCCATCCCCGCCCCTTGTGATCGAATTAAAGGCCGGGGGCACACCGGAGGAGGCCATAGAACAGATCCGCTCGAGAGATTATGCCTCATCCGTGAAGGGACTGGGTGAGCCCCTGCTTGTGGCCATTACCTATGACAAAGAGGATAAGACAAAGCCCCATCACTGCAGGATAGAAAAGAAGTGAAGGAGATCGTTTCAACACTGTATTTTGCGCTGTTTTGCTTTCTCTTTTCCGGAATCCAGTTTGCCTTAAACTGGGGCGGGGAGGGAATTGTTTCTCCGGAAACAGAGCAGTGGGGCTATTATCTTGGAATGGCCTGCATGGCCTTTGGCTTTCTGCTTTGCGGCCTGTTTGCAAAGGCACGCGCAGACCGCGATAAGAACGGGCTTCCTGCGCTGATCGGGCTGTGCGCGGCGCTGGGAGCAGGTCTTATCCTGCTGTTTTTCTGTCCCGGGCCTCCTGTCTATCTGCCGGGCATCGGCCTTCTGTTTTTCCTGCTGGGCATCCTGGGCGGGAGGGTCTATCATCGGATGGCCATGGGCCTTAAGGATTCCGGGCACCGGGGCCTGATCATCGGGGCAGGGTCCGCATTGGGAACGATCCTGCACCAGATTTTTTTTAACACGCTGGGAAAGGAGCCAGTGCTCGTCCTCCTTCTCCTGTTTCTTGCGCTTTTGCCTGCCGTGCAGCATTTTGCTTTTCCTGAGGAAATCCCGACACATCGCTTTTCGCAGCCGGCGCCGCAAGACGCCAAAGGCCTTTGCGATGGGCAAAGGGAGCTGCTCCGTCTCCTGCTCATTCTTGGCTGCCTTTTCCTGATGAATGGCATTTATGATAACTGGCTTGAGCTGCTGCAGACCAGCTCCGGGAGGGCCGCGGGATTTCACGCGTTAAGCTGGCCCAGATATCTGCTTGGGCCTGTCTATCTGCTGTTCGGGCTGTTGTGCGACCGCTTTGGCAAAAAGGGGATCTCTTTGACCGTTCTCTGCGTCAGCTTCACCGCGGTCTTGATGCCGGCCTTTGTCCGGGCAGATGAGCCGATGTCCGCGATGGTGGTGTTTTATCTGCTGGCGGGCTCTACGGTGGCCTATATGAATCAGATGCTGATCGGTCTTTCACCATATGTGCCGGGTTCAGCCTTCTGGGTGGTTTCGGGAAGGATTGCGGACAATCTGATCGGGCTATTAACAGGACTTTTCAGGCTGTCCGGCCTGGGACTTTTCCCGATCATCGGCCTCGACCTGACCGCATTTTGCGTAATCACGATCTGTATGTTTCTGAACGGCTATCTGTCTAACGATAAATCAGCCTCTTCCCCGGGGGCCGGGGGAGAAGGGGTGTCAGCCTCTCCGGATCCGGAGACATTTGCCTGCCGCTTCGGGCTGACGGAAAGGGAGAAGGATGTGCTGCTCCTGCTTCTTTATTCTGAGGATACAGGCGAGACGATAGCGGATAAGCTTCAGATTTCCAGACGACATGTCCAGCGAAATATCGCATCCATTTACCAAAAAACCGGGACCCAGACCAGGGCCGGTTTAGTCAGACGCTTCTATGAGCAATCGGAGCTGCCCCTAAGTTAAGCTTAAAAGCGCCTTTTTCCGTCATTGTCACAAATGTGCTGATTGCGTTTTCCCCGCTTTTCCATAAAGCTATAGGTGGGATACTGTCCCTATGCCGCTTTCCGGGGCAGGGGATCAGTATTCCGGACCACTGATCACTTTTTCATCCAAAGAAGGGGGAAGCCAGGCCTTTCGGCTCCCCCGTCGTTAAAGAAAGGCGGAGCTTATGGGAAAAGGGAGAAGGCTTGTAAAGAGAGGATTGGGGCTTTTGCTCTCCTTGCTGCTGATGGCAGAGGGGAGCATGGGTATTTTGGCGGCGGAAGATCCGGAGGCAGGGATCGGTCTTGAACCGGTTGACATAACTCAAGAAGAATCAGTCCCGGAGAATCCAGAGGAGATAGCCCCGGAGGAAACAGAGGAGAAAGCTTCGGAGAATATCGATGAGGAAGTTCCGGAGAATGATGAGGAGGAAGTCCCGGCAAAAGATGTCAGAGAGGCTTCAGCAGAAGCCGACAGGGAACCCTCAGACGAGGAAGAGGGGGAGGAAGCCCTGGCGGAGGGAGCTGTCTCCGTGGAGGAGGAGACAGGTGCTATTTCCGAAGCCTATGGCCCTCTGGAGTGGGAATACGCGAATCAGGAAGAAGCAGGAGATCAGGTCTTTAAAGTCTTTGCCTATTCGGGGGAAGAGGGAGAGGATCCGGAGGACCCGGAAAAGGAGCTTTTCTCTTCCATCGATCTTTCCCAGGGGATAAGCTTTTCCTGTCCCTGGCTTCCCTACAGCAAAGGAGTCTGGGCACCCTTTATGATCGCCGCAGGAGAGGACGAGGCGGAGGAGGCCATTCCTTCAGAAGAGGTGTTCGATTGGATCAAAGCAAGATATTTTGAGGAAAATGAGGACAGCGGGAAATACAGGAAGTATCCCGATGGGATGATGTACATTTTTGATCCGATTGCGAGGAAATCCGACTCGGAAAGTGATAAGAAGACGGTTTTTTCTCAGCAGGGACCTTACGGGTCAGAGCGGGAGGGGATCGCGCTTAAGGATGAGAAAGGATATTATGTAAACCCGGGAAGATACCGTTTCTGCTATTTTCAGGAAATCTACGGGGGCAGCAGGCTCTGTTATTCCAGGCCCTATACGATCACGGATAAGCAGGATGTGCGGGGGGAGAATAACCAGGGAAGCGTTACCGCAAAAATCTATCAGAGCTCCGGGAAAACGGCCGGCAGCGAGGTCTATACCCTGGATTCCAGAAGCAATATCTGGCTTTCTCTGTCCGGCTTTCAGATCGGCTCCGGCGGGAATACTCCGGGGCTGGTTTCCGGAGAGAAAATCACGAAAATCAGTCTGCTTACCGGCACCGGCCCTTATAATGAACAGCTTACCTACTATACAACCATATGGGAAAACGGAACGATTTATGAGGAGATCGCCGGAGGCGCGATGGTGCCCCGAAGCGTAACGCTTGGCAACACCGGCGGACAGACCGGCACCTGGTCTCTGGATAATTACAAACTGATGATCGCGGATAATGAGTCAGGTCCCAGCGGCTATGCCATGCGGGATGGCTTTTCCTATCGAGTGGTGATCACCACTGACCAGCATACCTATCTGGGGGACAGGATCTTCCAGTTTAAGGACAATTCCAATCCGAAGATCACCACCTTTGTCCTGCCGAAGGTAAAGCTGGGGGAGGCTTATTCGGCAAAGCTTTCCGCCCAGGCTGTATTCGGAGGAAAGCTCTCCTGGGAAGTAGTTAAGCAGACCTACAGCAGCTTTCTGACTACGCTTCCGGAGGGGCTTACCCTTTCCGCGGACGGAACCATAAGCGGTACCTATGATCCTGACCCGACGGATGCGGACAGATTTAACGCCAGGCGGTATTTCCCCGAATTTGAGGTAACCGAAGCAGGCGGGGGCCATCAGCGCGTATCCATCACGATGAATGTGGATCCGGCTCGTGAATATACCATATCCGGACTGGCTCCGGGGGAGGAGGCGGCCCTTTACTTTGACCCTCAGAATGACTACGGCTGGGACTATATGGGAACGGTGAAGGCAGGGAAAAACCTTCTGGCCCAGCCCTATGCGCTGAGACAGGCCCTGGTGGAAGGCAGGGGCCGCTACCTTCTGGAGCGGGTCACGGCTCTGGGCTATGTCTATGACGGCGAAACGCCGGCAGCGGCTGCAAAAAACACGCAGATCAAGGCTTCCGCTTATTCGATCTATACGGCGGAGAGTTCATTTGCGGATCCCGGTGCTGTTTATCTTTTCCAGGCGGATGGGAGCAGCCTTGCGCGGATGGGAATTCAGGGCAGCAGTGGGGTCTCTTCGGAAGGATCTGGCAGCTATCTTTTCCTGAGCACCCAGGAGATCCCCTCCGGCTCGGAGCTTGAGGCAAGATACAGAGGGGACAATCCCGCGGATTGGAGAAGCTATGCCCTGGAGGAGGGGCTGAAGGTTACCGCGGATACCAAAAATCAGGTGTTCCGGGTGGAGGCGGTAAAAAACAGAGAGCTTACCGGTTCCCTGTCCGGGAAGGTGGTCTGCGATTCCACGGAGCTTCTGGAGGAGACATCCGGAAAGACCTGGCCTGCGGAAGGAATCCTGGTTACGGTAACCCAGCAGATTCCCGGGTGGTCCTACGGCTATTCCGGCCAGATCACCTCCTCCGCCAGGACGAATGAAAACGGGGAATTTCTGGTGGAGGGACTCTATGACGGAGATCTGGTGACCGGCATTACCTTCTCCTCCCCGGCTTATCTGAAAACGGAGCGGGATCTGGGGAATTTCAACAGTTCAAAGGCTTTAGACCAGGGACAGGGCAGTGCCCGGCGCTTAACAGAAACAGTGAATCTCGGGACATATCAGGGTTCCGGCCGGGATCTCGTCATTCTGATCGGCGGACTGGCGCTTTACGGAAAGCATAAATCGGTCGCCTCCGTGAACGAAGACCTGGAGATCACCTATGAGGAGAAGGATTATCGCCTGGGTGAGCAATTACATCCGGCCTTCTCAC
>CAMOOZ010000097.1 GCA_946621895.1 uncultured Lachnospiraceae bacterium
CGATCACTGCTATTTTAACACCAAAGAGCTCCCGGATGTCATGTTCCCGTAAAAATTCTTCGAAAAATACCCGGACGCCGATGGGGCTTGTGAACACCAGCCATTGGAACGGAGCCTTCAGGGCATCCGAGAGTGCTTCGTTGGGAGAGATGGCAGCGGTTTTAATGGAGGGGAGCTCCAGAACCTCCGCTCCCTGTTCCCGTAAAAGCGCCGCTGTTTTGGAGGCGTTCTCCCTGGGCCTTGTCAAAAGGATCCGCTTCCCGAACAGGGGCAGCTTTTCATACCAGAAAAACTGATCCGCCAGAGTGCAGACCTTTCCCACAAGAATAATGGCGGGGGGATGGATCTTCTTTCTTTTTGATTCCTCTTCGATGGTGCTGATGGTCCCCACAGCCCTGTTCTGCTTTGCCGTGGTGCCCTGCTGCAGCACCGCCGCAGGCATGTTCGGATCCATCCCGGCCCCGAGCAGACCGGCAACGATATCCGGCAGCGACGCAAAGCCCATAAGGAATACCAGAGTCCCCCCGGTCCGCACCAGGGCTTCAAAATCAATATCGTAATCCGGATCCCCGCCCCTTCTCTGGGCATCGCCGATATCTCCGCCGGAGGCCTGCTGCTGGATCCTCGCGCTGCGCTTGTGGCCTGTGATGATATGAATGGAGGAGGTAAAGTCCCTGTGGGTCACGGGAATGCCGTTGTAGGCGGGCACGGCAATGGCGGAGGTGACTCCGGGAACGATCTCGTAGGGAATGTCATGCTCCACCAAAAGCTCCAGCTCCTCCCCTCCTCTGCCGAAGAGGAAGGGATCCCCGCCCTTTAAGCGCACGACCTTATTCCCCTTCAGGGCTTCCTCCAAAAGCACCCGGTTCATCTGCTCCTGGGGCATTTTATGGTTGCCGGCGCGTTTCCCGACATCGATCAGCCGCGCGCCCTCCGGGATCATGCTCAGGACACCGTCCCCCACCAGCGCGTCATAAACGACCACATCCGCCTGCTCCAGGACTTCCTTTCCCTTCAGCGTAAAAAGGCCCCTGTCCCCGGGGCCCGCTCCGATGAGCCATACCTTACCTGTCATCTTCCTTCCTTTCTTTCTTCCCCAGCTCCTTTAACAGCTTCTCCGCAAGCTCTTTTCCGGGTGCCTCAAAATCCGTGTCCTTATCCGGAATGATTTCCAGGGAGCCGGAAACACTCTTGCCCGTTTCCTCATCCTGATAGAATCCCCGGAAAACGGCTTTCCCCTCCAGAAATTCCAGATGCGCGGCAATGGGCGAGGTGCAGCCGCCGTCCAGCGCCCGGACAAAGGCTCTTTCGCAAAGCGCCGCTGCCCTTCCCTTTTCATCGCCAAAGCCCGCAAGGAAACCGTAATCCACGCCCTCTCTGCCCTGCAGCGCGAGAATTCCCTGCCCTGCAGCCGGGATCATCTCCTCAACGGAAAAATACCTGCTGATCCGCCCCGCAAGCCCCATCCGCTTTAAGCCGGCCGCCGCCAGCACGATCGCGGAGTACTGTCCTTCATCCAGCTTTCTGAGCCTTGTCTGAAGATTTCCTCTGACGCTTTCAAAGCGCGCCTCAGGAAAAAGCTTTTGCAGCTGCAGAATTCTTCTTTTGGAGGAGGTACCGATAGGTTTTGTAAAATCTATTTCCTGCGTACCCTCCGGCAGCACCAGCACATCCCTGGGATCCTCCCGTTTGGAAAAACAGATCACGGGAAGCTCCTCCGCCACCTCCATCGGCAGATCCTTTAAGCTGTGAACGGAAAGATCGCTTCGCTTTTCCCGCAGCGCCAGGTCAAGCTCCTTCACAAAAAGGCCCTTTCCGCCGATATCCTCCAGCTTCCTGTCCAGAATCTTATCCCCGGTGGTCTTCATCGGCAAAATCTCCACCTGAAGCGCCGGCACTGTTTCCTGTATATACGCCTGCACCATTTTCGTCTGCACCATGGCCAGGGCGCTTTCCCTGCTTCCGATGATCAGCTTATCCATTTCTTTTTCCCTTCATCTTTTTCTTCATTCCGCCTTTCCGGCAGTCCTTTGCCGCTTTTCCGGAAAAGTGCCTGCTGGCTCCTATAGCTCCATTTCCTCAAGGAGCTTTTCTATCCGTTCCCGGATCTGCCTTGCCTTTTTATGATCCTCACCGGAGGCGGTGATCCCGATCACGATCCCGTCTTTTTCCACGATGCCCGGAAAATAAAAGCTGCAGTCCTCTTTCCGGGAACAGTTATTTACCGGAATTCCTCTGTCCCGACATTCGGAAACGATCCGCGCGTTTAACTCCGGATCATCCGTGCAGGCAAAAACATACTGTATTTCCTGCAGATACGCCGGATCAAAACCACTCCTTTCGAGAACAAGACCCGGATGAGTTTTTCCCAGCATAAAGAATTCTTCCTGAAACTCCGGGGAAAGCACGGTCAGCTCATCCGTAAAGTGAAGAAGCGTCTTTACTCTCCTGAGCGCAATATTCCCTGCGCCAACCATCAGGATACGGCATCCCTCAAGCGAAACGAAAAGCGGAAAAAACTTATCCTTCATAGGCGTTTTCGATCGCTCCCACGCAGTTCCGGAAAGCCTCCTCCTCCAGATTGTCCCGGAGCAGATAAAGCAGCTTTGCCACAACCTTTCCGGAAGAGGAATCAATATGGTCGAAAAGCTCGTTCTTTTCCTCGTCCTTCGTATCCAGCTTTCGGACCGCCTTTTCCAGCCGCCAGTGCAGGTCGGACACGGCCATCTGACTGATCTTATTGATATGCGGGATCAGATCCCTGGAGTGCACCCAAAGCACGAATTCATCCATGATCTCTTTCAGGATAGCGTCAGCCTTTTCAAATGCCTCCTCGTTTCCGGCATGGTCATTTGTCTTAAAATCATCAATATCAAAAAGGCGCATCCCCGGGATCTCCGCGATCTTCGGCTCGATGTCCCTGGGCACGGCAAAGTCGATCAGAATCATTTCCTTATCCGGCTTTGCTTCCAGCACCTTATCATAATAAAGCGTATAGTTCGGGCTGGTTGTCGCGGAAACCACAAGATCACACTTCGGGAACAGCTCCATCTTGTCGCCATACAGAATCGTTTTGCAGCCGTCTGGAATCAGCACGACACCGGAATGATACTGCCTTAAGGTCACGGTCACATCGGCTCCCTTCCGGAGCATTGTTTCCGCAGCAAGCCTGCCGTATTCCCCATTGCCGATGACCATGCATTTTTTCCCCTGTACGGAAAAGCCCTCCTGCTCCAGCATATGCAGCGCCTCGCCGATGGCGGTCTGATTCGCATGGGTAAACACCACCTCGGTCTTGACCTTCTTCGCCGCCGTGACGGCTTTCCGGAAAAGCACCTCCAGCACATTGTCCGTGCAGTAATGCGCTCTTGCAAAGGTCAGGGCGTCCTTCACCTGGGTCAGGATCTGATCCTCCGCGAGGATCGCGGATTTTAACCCGGCGGTCAGATAAAAAAGATGCTCCATGGCCTGCCTGTTCACCCTGACCGCAAAATAAGGCGCATATTCTTCCTTATTGAGCTTCAGATGCGTACAGAGAGCGCCCAGAAGATCATAGTCTTCCTCCTTGTCCTCATGCACCCCTTCCAGATGCACCCAGAGCTCCATCCTGTTGCAGGTAGCCAACAGGATGACACCTGCGGCCTGCAGGGCATCCTTTACGGCCTCCATCGTGTCCACCATTTCCTGCTTGCGGAAGGTGAAAACGGAGCGGACATCCACTCCGGCACTCTGATGATCGATCCCAATCATTTTAATCATAACAATCTCCAGTCTTTTATGCCCGTTCTTTTTTTTTTTTTTTTTTTCCACATAGTATTTTAAGCCCCCCCCCGCCGCCATCACGATCAACGCGATGAGAAACACCGTTTTGGCGCCCTCCTGCGGGATCCTGCCCTTGTCCCCGATCGTGTCCCCGTAAAAGGTCAGCGTATATTCGATCTCCAGCGGATCGCCCATGGCCGTTGTGTCCGCGATGACCTCCATCGGCTCGTTCAGCATCGTGATCGGAATCGTAAAGGTGGAATTGCCGCCGTCCGTGGTTTCGTTCAGATAGCGTTTCCCGCCCACGATCATATAGTCATAATAAGTGCTGGACCACAAAAGCTTCGCATAGCCCTTCCCGTCCTTCACATAAAGCCAGGTAGGTGTTGTGACGCTTGCCCTGCCGCTTCCGCCCGCAAGATCCACATCGATGGAATACTCGCCGTCCGGCTCCTCCATGGAAACAGGCTCGTTTTGCTCCTCTTCAGCCTTCCCTTTCCCGTTCTCTTCATCAGGCGCAAGCTCCGCTCTGGAATCCGTCCCGTTCTGTTTATCATAAAGCGCGATCGCTTCATCGATACGCGCATAATCCGGGAGAGTAAAGGCAAGCTTATCCTTTGGAATATCCGCGGCATGAAAAATGATCCGTCTGGCGTACCAGCGGCTCCGATTCTTACTGAAGGCTGCACATTCCACCGGCGTATTCAGCGCCTTCACGGGGATCGTGAAGGTGTGACGGCCTTCGGGCGTATTGATCATGGGGATGTATTCCTCCAGCGCTGCTGCCGCCGCCGCCTCAGCTGTCCCGGGGTAAACGAAAAGATAGCTTTCGCTGGACATGGTCATCAGCGCGGTGATCATGCCTTCCTTCACGGTAAGCTTCGCCTCAAGAATGCGGAAAAACGGAGAGGTGCATTCCGTTTCCACCACATACTCCCCATCCGCTATATCCGTCCCGTAAACAGGCACCATGCCGTAGGAGCCGATATCCCGCATGCCATAGGTCCCCGCGCCATCGGCAATTCTTTCATAGCCCGGCGCGGCCTGACAGACTGTCACCGGTCCCCCATGCAAAAAAACAAAAAGCGCAGCCAGCGCAAGCAATATATTTTTCCTGCTAATCCGTTTCAATCTGTTTTCCCTGCAGCGTGATCCGTTCATCCGGTAAAACCTTCACCTGTCTGCCCGGAATACGGAACAGACACATATTGTTCCTTGCAGATCAAGGTCATGCAGCGCATCGTCTGCGATCGTCCTTGATACAAAGAATAACACTGATCCTTCAGCGTTATCTCAGCGTGAGGCCGCCTCCTTCGCCCGTTCAACATAGAGGCTGCGGATCTCCGGATACTCGCCGAGTCCCTTCAGTATGCACGCCACCGCAAGACCTTCTTTTTCCAGAAGCTTTTTCCAGGAATCGCCGTCCTCTCCGGCCATATCGTTTAACGCATGATCTCCCGCCACCACCATAAAGGGGCTTAATACGGCTTTTCTGATCCCGGGCAGATCTTTTACCTGCCGCACCACCTCGCTGATATCCGGCTTCGCTTCCACTAAGCCCATCAGGAGCCGCGGATCCTTCTCCTGCAGGAAACGGATCACCTGATGATAGGGCGTATTATCCGCGTCCCCTGTGCCATGCCCCATAAAGATCATGCACTCTCCGTCCTTCACGGGGAAAAGCGCCGCAAGAAGATCTGCCGCTTCCCGGCAGCCTTCCTCACCGTTAAGCAGAGGATCGCCAAATAAGATTTTGTCAAATTTATCGGTAAAATGGCCCAGCAGCTCCTTCACATCGCGATACTCCCTTCCGGGAATGATATGTGTGGGCTGAACAAGAAGCTCCGTGACCCCTTCCTCAAGCGCCCGGTTCAGTGCTTCTTCCACATTCAGGATGTCCTCACCCTGCGCTTTCAGCTTCCGGATGATCATCCCGCTGGTCCAGGCCCGGAAAAAAACATGCTCCGGAAAGCTTTCCTGAAGCTCACGCTCGATGGCGCCGATCGTCTTTTCCCTTGTTTCTTTTATGCTGGTGCCGAAGCTGACCACGATTAAACCTTTTTTCCCCATAATTACCCCTTATGACTCACTGTCGCAGACCACATATGAAAAAAGCGGCGCGTGGCTATGTTTCACCGCTCTTTACAGATTCTTCTTCCTGTAAATAAATACAAAGGCGATCGCAGAAAAAATCGCCAGATAACCGAAAAGCAGCAGAATCCCCATCATGTCCGGCGTCTCCCCCACAGAAATGGAGCGGATCATCCCGCTGGCAATGGACAGGGGGAGAAAGCCCACGATCTGCCGGAAAAGGCCGGGCATCTGATCCGTCGCAAAAAAAGTGTTGCACAAAAAGGACATGGGTACAATGATATAGGAATTATACCTGGGGGCATCCGTATAGCTCTTCGCGAGAAAGGACAGTACCAGCGCAATGGTGGAGAAAACCGTCCCGTTCAAAAACATGATGAAAAAGCTTAATGGGGTAAACTGCAGACCCGTGCTGATGGGCATGGTCAGCAGCAGGATCACGCCCCCTGCGTAAAACCCTCTCAGGCTTCCTCCGATGATCTGCCCCAGAATGAACTGCCACAGGGGCGTAGGGGATACCATCACCTGATCCAGGGCTTTTTCGTAAAGCCGCTGCACGCTCATATTCTGCGCGATAGCAGAAAAAGAGCCGGTCATCGTGCTCATTGCCACGATCCCTGGAATCAGAAAATGCAGATATGGCTCGCCGTGAGAGGTGGTCTGAATGCCAAATCCGAAGATGATCAGATACATCAACGGACTCAGCATTGCCGCCATCGTGATCTTATAGAAATCCCGTTTAAATTCCGTCCACTTTTCCCAAAGTACAGTAATGATTCCCATCCGTATTTTCCATCGTATCGGAAACGAATTTATCAGTAAGCGAACAAACCAAAGCGGTCCCCGCTTGCGGAGATCGGCAATTATTCTGCGAGAGACGATATCCTGAATGAATTTATTCGTTTAGGATAATGCCTGCAGAGCATCATCATCTCTTCCCCAGGCTTCTGCCGATCCGCTCCACGAAAACATCCTCCAGTGTGGTGGCTCTCAGAACCGCATCCTCTCCCGCGCCGGAAAGATAGCTGATCGCCTCATCCCTGGTCTTGAAAAAGCGGCTCTTCGGAGAGGTGGATACCTCCTCATCCACAGCAAAAGCGCCCAGAAGCTGTATCAGCCCTCCGGGGGAATCCACGATATCCAGCTTTCCCTTATTGATCAGCGCCACTCTGTTGCAGAGATTCTGGGCTTCATCCATATAGTGCGTCGTCAAAAGCACCGTCAGGCCCCTGGACTGCAGGTTCCTGAGCAGCGCCCACATCTGCCTTCTGGCAAACGCATCCATACCGGCCGTGGGTTCATCCAAAAGCAAAATCTCCGGCTCTGTCAGCAGCGCCCTGCAGATCATCAGCTTGCGCTTCATCCCGCCGGAAAGATGTCTGACCACCCGTTTCCGGTATTCCAGCAGTCCCGTATATTCCAGCAGCTCCTCCGATTTTTCCCTGATCTGCTTTTTGGAGAGATAATAGAGCCTTCCCTGATACTCCATTACCTCGTCCATCGTCATGTCCTGACGCATGGAATACTCCTGCGTGATCACAGAAAGCTTTCGCTTCTCTCCTGAGGCGGAACGGGAAAGCTCCTTCCCATCGATCAGCACCTTCCCTTCCGTGGGAAGCAGCACAGTACTGGCCATGCTGATCGTGGTGGTCTTGCCGGCTCCGTTTGGCCCCAGAAGGCCGAAAAACTCACCGGTCTCTATCCGCAGATCCAGATGGTCCACGGCAGTAAAGCTGCCGAAGCGCTTGGTCAGTCCCTGAAATTCGATCATTGTCCCTTGGCGATGATCAGAGAGAAGTAACCGGCTTTATCCGGGATCTCGTCCACGCTGCGGTAAACATGCTCATTCTCCATCCCGCAGTTTTCCACACAGATCACATCCTTGCCGCTCTTCTTTAAAAGCTCCTTGACCTTTGACATTTCACCCGCGGATTTCATCAGCACATAGGTGCCCGGCAAATCCAGCGTCTCTTCCGTCTTGTGGACAGCAGGCACCACATGCAGCAGCTCGTTCCACTCTACAAGGGGCATATTCATCCGGGAAGCAGCCGCAATGAAGGAAGGAATGCCGTTTACCAGCTCAGTCTGATAACCGTCCGCCTCCATGATCGCCTGCAGATAAGTGAAGGTACAGTAAATTGTGGAATCTCCAAGGGTAAGATACACAACATTTTTACCTTCATCCAAATACTTTTCAATGAGCTTTGCGCCTTCCTCATGCTGCTTGCGGATGGCCTCCCTGTCCTTCACCATGGGCATGTCCACCGGCACAAGAGTCTTCTCCGCCAGCTCAGGAACCGCCTGCACAGCTATTTTATAGGCTACAGCTTCCTTCGGATCCTTCCCGGGAACGGCAAAGATCTCATTCTCTTTGATCAGTCGCACTGCCTTTAAGGTCAAAAGCTCCGGATCCCCGGGGCCCACGCCCACACCATATGCAATCCCCTTCTTACTCATAAAATCCTCCAGATTTTTCTTTCAAACTTTTCTTATTTTGCATTCATATATAAACTAAATCAATTTAGTATTATACATGAATAGACATAAAAAGAAAACCCGTCAAGATGAAGGGTTTTCTGATCAAATAGAATCTGCAAATGGATTATGCAAAATCTAACTGAGCCGTTTCCATTCCTC
>CAMOOZ010000098.1 GCA_946621895.1 uncultured Lachnospiraceae bacterium
CGTCCTGAATGTGCAGGTAAATGCCTGGGCGGGCAAGCATTACGACGCCGCCGTGTTGAATACCGACGATCCGGTGGTTGTCCTGCTGGAAAAGGCCGCGGCGCTTATTCTGGATGAGCTAAACCGCCAGGGCATTGTAAGCGGAAGGGAGACCTTCCTGGAGGTATATGCCGGCCCCCTGGCAAAGGAAGCCGGTGAGGACAGACAGAGGGAAACTGAGGAAGAGCTGGAGGACTGAGCAGCTGCCGGCAGAAAGTATTGATGGAGCAAACCATGGAGAAAAAGATCGACATCACCTTCTGGTCAGATTTTGCGTGCCCCTACTGCTATATCGGGATTACGAGATTAAAGCGGGTGATCCGGGAAATGGGAGCGGAGGATCGTTTCTGTTTTACACCGAAAAGCTTTCAGCTAAGAAAGCCGGCGGATATGGACACCTGTCCCACATGCGGGAATGTGCGCCAGGTGCTGGAGGGAACGAATGCCTCCCATTTTGCGCAAAAGTATGGGATTTCGGAAAAGGAGGCGGAAAGCCGGATCGACGGCATGTATGCCATGGGGAAAGAAGAAGGCCTGGCCATCCGGTACGGCACAGCGCCCTTATGCTATACCACGGATGCGCACAGGCTGGTGAAATCCGTGTTTGAGCGGTATGGAGACGGGCTTGCGGGAAAGCTTTCCGAGGCGATCTTCTATGTCTATCTGACGGAGAACCTGGACATCTCCGACCACCGCGTGCTGATGGGGATCGCGAAGGGCGTGGGACTCCATCCCGGGATCACAGCTGAAGTGCTTAATAGCGATGATTATGCCGCGGATGTGATGGTGGACGGGTTAAAGGCGGAAATGTTCGGGATCCATCTTGTCCCTCATTTCATTGTGGACGGAAAATACGCGATCGAGGGTGCGCAGACCGCTGATATCATGAAAAGGACACTTGCGCAGGCGCTATAGCTGCTCTTGTATTCAATTCTTTAATCTGATAAAATGAAACATCCAGACAGGCCATTCTAAACAAATAGTGGTACGTTTAGAATGGCCTGATTTTAAAGATACCAAAAATGCAGATAAAATCAGCATTCGGGCAATTCTATCAGACCCTCTAACCAGAGTAAAACGAACTAATATGAAGCAATATCTGAAGCAAATCAATGATGAAGGCACAATGACCCGCTCCCTTGAAGAACTGAAGGGAGAGCTGGACCGGCTGCCCTGTTCCTCCCTTCTGTTTCATCTGTACTGCGGAATTACCGATGAAAAATTCATCAATCGGCTGATCGAAAGGCTGAAGCTTCTTTTTCCGGCAGCGAATATCGCAGGGACCGTGTCCAACGGGGAAATCGAGGAGGGGAGGCTTACTGCCCCCTGCATTCTGTTATCCGCCCTTGCGTTTGAACGCTCCTGGGTGAAGGTGTTTTCCTTTCCCGGCATGCACGGAAAGGAAACGGAGGTGGGGAAAACGCTGGTGTCCCTGACAAATGCCTTCGGCGATTTAGCGTGCGTGGAGCTTCTGTTAAACGGCAGGGAGCTGGAGTATGCTTCCGTATTCGCCTGCCTGAAGGAGTGCAGAGCGGAGCTTCCCTTTTTCGGCGGCTATGCGATGGGGCATGAGAACGATGCCGGAGAGACCTTTCTTTTGACCGGAGAGGGCATTCTGAAGGACGGCCTGATCACGATCCTCTATGGCGGAAAGGATCTGTTTGTGGACGCCGGAAGGACCACAGGCTGGAAGCCTTTAGGGCGGGCCTTTAAGGTCACGGGCGCAAAAGACAGGGTGTTAATCTCCATGGACGGCGTGCCGGCCTATCAGCTTTATGACAGCTATCTGAAGTTTCCGGAGGGGGCGGAGCTATCCCGGTACGCAATGGAATTTCCGCTGATCATCAAACGGGGGAAAATGGAGCTTTTGCGCCATCCGCAGAAAAGGCTTGAGGATGATTCCATACTGCTGGACGGGAATGTTTCCGAAGGAATGGACATCTATCTCTCCTTCGGCGCCCCGGCCTATATCATCGAAAAGATCAACAAGCGCTGCGAAAAGCTCCGGGAATTTGAGCCGGAGGTGATCCTGCTCTATTCCTGTCACGGCAGGAAAAGCTACTGGGGAGATTTCTTCAACTGGGAAATGGAACCCTTTCAGAAGCTTGCCAAAACGGGCGGCATGTGCAGCGGCGGCCAGATCATGCGGAATTTCCAGAGCGGCCGGATCATTGAGCACAGGCTGACGCTGCTTTCCGTGGCCATGCGGGAGGGGGAAAAGAAAAACCGTTATCTGCCGAGCATTTCCGTGGACGAGGAGATCATGAAGGGCGGGATCTCTTTGATCAACCGGATGTCAAAGCTGGTGGAATCCACGGTCACGGAGCTGCAGAAATCCAATGCCATGCTGCAGGAAATGAATACGCGGCTGGAGGAAGCGAACGCGGAGTTAAAACGCGTTTCCATCACGGACGCGCTGACGGGGCTCTACAACCGCGGCGAGATCGACCGCAGGATCAGGGAGGCGCTGGATGCTGCCAAAGAAAGCGGAAAAAAACTCTCGCTGATCATGCTGGATATTGATTTCTTTAAAAAGGTAAACGACAACTACGGCCACGACATCGGGGATCTTGTGTTAAGAGAGGTGTCCGGGATACTAAAGGCGAATTCGGATGAGACCCTGGGGGAAGCCGCTGGCCGCTGGGGCGGCGAGGAATTCTTTATCCTTCTGCCGGATAAAAACAAAGCCCAGGCGCTTGACCTTGCGGAACAGATCCGGGCGCAGGTGGAGGCGCACAGGATGGAGAAGGTCGGCGGGGTCACGATCAGCGTAGGCGTGATCAGCGCGGATGGAAACGAGGATTACCACGGCATCTATACCCGGGTGGACGATGCCTTATACCGGGCGAAGAAGGGGGGCAGAAACCGGGTCGTGGAGGCGTAAGCATGATCACATTGAAAAAGCACCTCCTGTTCTGTATAATGCGGGACAGGAGTTTTTTATCGTAAACGCATTTGGAAAATGTATTTATAGTAAGCGAACAAAGCAATTGCGGTTTGAGCTTGGTCAAACCCGCAATTATTCTGCGAGCGACGATATCCAAAACGAATTTATTTAATTCGTTTTGGATATGTAAACCCGGCAAAAGTGCAGATGCATCGCAGCCATCAATGAAGATAAAGGAGGAATATGTTGAAGATCACAAAGGATATTTATTATGTCGGCGTCAACGACCATCAGGTCGATCTCTTCGAGGGACACTATATAGTTCCTGAAGCATTGAATAACAACTCATTTGTTTTTACTGAGGGAAAGTTCGCTGTTGTGCTTCCTGC
>CAMOOZ010000099.1 GCA_946621895.1 uncultured Lachnospiraceae bacterium
CGAACCGGCTCGGGCTTGCGGTGATGAAGCGGAAAAACCTCCTGGACAACGCGGATGGTCACATGGGCTTTTATTTCGATTATGTGTTCCGCATGGGGGAAACGGACTGGGAGTCGGTTGCCTCGGGCGAGTATATGGAGGAAAATGTGGATCCCGGCGATTATGAGGATTACGCCGACATCCCGATCGAATATTTTTGGAACGGGGAAAGGGTCTCCGAGGCGGAATATGAAACGCAGCTGGAGCGCGTTTTCCCGGACGGGCAGTCCTCTTACTGGAGCTCCGGCGCCGATTATCAGGAGATGCTGGATTATCTTTCCGGCAGGTGGGATCCCGCAGATTATCAGTCCGCCTACAGGGAGTGGATCGATCATGAGATCACGGATTCCTGGCGCTCCGCTTATGAGGATTATGCGCTGGTTTACCTTGGGGATGAGGCGCCGGCGCTGATCGCCCGCTCTCCCGAGGGCTTTTCTGTCACTGTTTTTCAGGACGGGTTCCTGTTTTCCGGCCCCTTCTGGTATTTCGGCGACGAACGGATCTATTGCTATGAGGGGGAGAAATATATCCTGAGCTACCATAGTGATACCTCGTATTCCCGGTATTATCAGGAATTCGGTTCGCTTTTTTATGAGGATCCCAGTGAATCGTATTTTCCCGCTGGACAGCGCTATCAGATCGCGGAAAAGGGAAAAGCATCGGAGCGGGAGCCGGAATATCTGAGCAAGGCCGATATGCTGAGCCTGCTGGGCGGCAGATGAAAAAGCCTGAACGAAAACCATATATTCTTCTGGCGCGGGGCGGGAATTACGAGCTCATCGAGAAAAAGTCCCGGTTTCTCGCGGAGAGCATCCCCGTTTCCACGGAGGAGGAGATCCTTTCCGCGCTGGAGCGGATCCGGAAAACGCATTATGATGCGCGCCACCACTGTTATGCCTACTGCTATGGGGAGAATTATGAGAATACCCGGATCAGCGACGACGGGGAGCCCACCGGCACTGCGGGAAAGCCCATCTTTGATGTGCTGAAGGGGATACCCGTGACCGGGTGCCTCATCGTGGTGACCCGCTAGTTCGGCGGAGCCCTTTTAGGCACGGGCGGACTTGTCCGGGCTTACGGAGGAGCCGCGAGAGAAGCAATGGCGGCATCCTCTTTCCTGAAAATGCTGCCTGCAGAGCGTTTTTCGCTTTCCCTGGATTACGGAGACTGGGGAAAGCTGCAGCATTTTTTCTCCGGACAGGAGCTCATCCCGTATGACCAGGCGTTCACGGATCGGGTGTCCTGCAGGGTCAGGGTAAAGGAGGAGGCCGCATCCGGTTTCCTGAATGGGATCACAGAGCTGTTTGCGGGAAGGCTTGTTCCGTGGGATGAGGGGGAGGACTGGATCGAAGAGGTATATTTCCCGCAGGGAGGAAAAGTATCGGAAACGAATTAATTGCCTGCACTTTAATTCATTTCCGTCCGCCGTCCGCACGCCGCGAAGCGGCATGATTCCTTTGTGCGGCCGTGCGATCCTTCGCCGGAGAGAAGAGGGTGGTGTTTGGGATAAAGAGGAAGACTGAAGCCCTGGCAGCTTCAGGATGAGAGGCCGGTATGGGAGAGGACAGAGAGGTTATTGAAAGCTCGGAAGTAAAGGAAATGCTGGACAATAAGCAGTATACCCGCCTGCGCCAGCATTTTGAGGATCTGAACCACGCGGATATCGCGGCTGCCATTGAAGAACTTAAGGAAGAGGACATGCTGAAGGTCTTCCGCATTCTGTCAAAGGGAATGGCCGCAGATGTGTTTGCCTATCTGGAAACGGACAAGCAGCAGTATATCATCACCTCCCTTTCCACAAAGGACGCGGCCGGGATCATTGATAATCTGATGTCCGATGATGCGGCGGACCTGCTGGAGGAGATGCCGGCAAACATCGTCAAGAAGCTTTTGGCCGCGGCCAACCCGGACACCCGCCGGGATGTGAACCATCTGCTGCGCTATCCCGAGGATTCCGCCGGCTCCATCATGACGGTGGAGTATGTGGACTTAAAGGAGGACAGCACCGTTTCCGATGCGATCTCCAGGATCAGGAAGATCGGGCTGGATTCCGAGACGGTTAATGTGTGTTATGTGCTGGATCCCCGCAGGACGCTGGTGGGGACGGTGGCGTTAAGATATCTGCTCTTAAGCTCCCCGGATGCGAGGATCGGGGATATCATGCACGAAAATGTCATCGCGCTGAACACGATGATGGACCAGGAGGAGGTTGCGAGACAGTTCAAGAAATACGACTTTACTTCGATGCCCGTCGTTGACGGAGAGAACAGACTCGTCGGTATAATCACGGTCGATGATATCGTGGACATCATGGAACAGGAGGCCACGGAGGATATCGAGAAGATGGCAGCTATCGTGCCTACCGACAAGCCTTATATGAGGACGGGCGTATTCGAGACATGGAAAAAGAGAATACCCTGGCTTTTACTCCTCATGATATCCGCTACCTTCACGGGGCGGATCATCGCAAGTTTTGAGAATGCACTCAGCGTTTATGTGGTACTTACGGCTTTCATCCCGATGCTGATGGATACCGGAGGTAATGCCGGAGGACAGGCATCCGTTACTATTATCCGTGGATTGTCACTTGATGAGATAGAATTCTCCGATGTGTTCAAAGTAGTCTGGAAGGAGATAAGAGTAGCCGCTGTATGCGGGATCACACTGGCTGTGGCGAATTTTGCCAAGTTGATGCTGCTCGATAAGGTGGGACTTCAGGTATCTTTGGTAGTATGTTTAACATTGGTGGCAGTCGTCATCATCGCCAAGTTCGTGGGCTGCACTCTTCCGATGCTTGCAAAGAAGCTGGGCTTTGACCCTGCAGTTATGGCCAGTCCCTTCATCACTACGATAGTTGATGCGATATCGTTGCTTATCTATTTCGGGATCGCAACGGAACTTCTGCATATATGATCATAAAAAATCGGATGGTCAAATATATTACACCGCGGGCACGCTCTCGCTAGGATTTTTGCGTAGCGGTACATAAGCCGCCTTAAAGACGCCGGCTACCGACAGGACGTCGGTTGGTCTGTCCGCAAGTACATGGATGTACTTGCAGACCTGGGCCTGACGC
>CAMOOZ010000100.1 GCA_946621895.1 uncultured Lachnospiraceae bacterium
CATCTGATGTCTGTTCCATATGCCCGGGGAATGCCTGATCAGGGAGTCCTTCCCGGAACCCTCCGGATCTCCGGCTCTGTGGCCAGCCTGCAGGGCTGCTCTGGAAAGCTGTCTGTAGTCCCGCGGCGTCACGCCGAAATACTTTTTGAAGCTTTTGCTGAAATAACCGGCCTCGCTTCCGTAGGAAACCTCCTCAGCGATATCGGAAACGGGCAGATCCGTAAAGGCCAGCATTTCCCCCGCGATATCCATTCTTCGCGAAGACAGATAAGTGATAAAATTCACGCCCATCGTTTTTTTGAACATTTTGCTGAAATAATAGGAATTGAGATCGGCTGCCGCGGCTGCCTGTTCCAGCGAAATATCCTCACGGATATGGATATCAATGTAGTTAAGCGATTTTTCCATGCCGTTTCGATATTCATAGTTTTCCTCCGTGGCCCGGAAGATCTGCACCAGATAGCCCTCAGCCATTCTGGCCACGAAATACTGCCCTTTTGTCAGCGTCTGCAGGAATGCGTCGGATTCCACATCCTTCAGAATGGCTTCCTTTATCGGCGCATGGAACTCCCCGCCGACCCGGGAAAGGGTAAGGAACAGAACGCCCAGCATCCTGAAGCGCCGCTCCTCGTCGGTTTCCATTTCGTAGATCTCGTAGATCCTGTTTTTCAGGATCTCGGCGCACTCCCGGAACACATGTCTGCGCAGTCCGTATCGAAGCTTTTCCAGCAGCCTGTCATCGCCCTGATCAGCGGCTTTTGCCGTTTCTGTGGAATGCTGTGCTTCATGCCAGGCATACTCCGAGACAACCCGGTCCATCAGATTCTTCTGCACAAGAGAAAACAGCGCCCTGTCCATGATGCGGGCAAAGGCCTCAAGCTGTCTGACCGGACACACCGGACAGTCCTCATACAGCATTCTCAGCACGGGATAATCCCCCCGAAGCCGGGCGCCTTCCTCATCCGCTTCGACATAGCCGAGTCCCTCCGGCGGCACCGCTCTCTCCTCCAGCAAAGGATCCGCAGGGGATGGCCTGGCCGGGCCGAAAAAAAAGGCGCCATGGCAGGCATCATCCACCACCACGGGGACCACGCCGAACAGCATGCCGCCGGGGCTCAGAAAAACCCCCGGTTTTTCCGAAAGAGCCGCATAAATACAGACCCTTCCGGACCATTTGGAATAAAGGGAAAAAAGCGTCTGCGGGATCTCCCCCTTATCCCACAGAAGGCAGGCAGTGTCTCCGTCCGTGAAAAGCCCTCCCCTGCAATCCACTCCAAAAACCGACATCCCGGTGGCATCCATCATATCTCCAGCCAGCGTGAGAAAGCTTTGTGAGGTCAGCTTTCCGGAAGCATTCTGCAGAAACTTCATTCTTTCCCGAACAGCTCCTCGCCAAAGCGTTCCACATACTCAACCAGAGCAGGGACTCCCTCTTCGGTCACATTGCTGACCCTGAAGCTCTTCTTTATCCCGGCATACTCCAGGAATTTTTCCGCCTTCAGGATCCGCTCCTCCTCCGCCGCATCGCACTTGGTCACGACACCGATGCAGGGCTTTGGAAACATTGTCGTAAAATTAGGGGGAAACATCGTCTGTTCGTCCAGAGCGGACTGAACAAAGAGAATGAGATCCGCGTTCATGGCCGTGACCATCAGGGGGCCTCTGAACATTCTTCTCTCAAGGTACTCCCCAGGCGTATCGATCATATTCACATCGCTGGTCAGCACCTGAACAGTCTGTGTTTTTCGATAGACCAGTTCTTCATGGGAAAGGCGCTGGCAAAGAGAGGTCTTGCCGACCGCTATCTTTCCGATAAACATCAGCCTGACCTTTTTCTTATCCTTTTCGGGAGCTTCCTCAGAGCCCTCCCGGATGGCTTCCGTCAGCCCTTCCTTCAGCAGCTCTCTGCCTCTGGTCTCTTCCGTCTCAGGCATCAGGTCCTCGTGATCACGGAGGGAGCAAAACCAAGCCCAGACCTGTCGCACATCACGCTCATCACATCCTTCAGTGCGCTCTCCACCGCGGATACATCCCCCGTGATGACCAAAGAGCCGTTGAATCTGTCCACAAAACCGACCTTTACCCTGGCCGCCTTCGTGCAGATATCCGAAGCGATCATCGCGCCCTCGCTGGGCGTGATCGTCATGATCCCCACAGAGCCGGACTGATCGATCAGTCCGAATTTATTGTAGAAATCCGGATTCGGCTTGGCAATGATATGCGCCAGCGTGATCTGCTTGCCGGGAACAAATTCCTGTATGATCCTTTGCTTTTCGCCATTTACATTTTCAGCAAATGCCATCCGTATACCCTCTCAACAGCACTGTGGTTTACTCAGTAGATCCGATCAGCCAGCTCCGCCTCGATCGCCTTCATTGCGGATTTAACGGCGGCAGTGGTGCCCAGCCCCACCAGACAGGTGATATGATTTGGGCAGGAACCGTTCAGCTCCCCTGCCAGCACATCGCCCCGCTTTTCCGCGATATCACCTGCCACGACAACCTCCAGCACGCTGCCCTGGCAGATCCCCATGGATTCCACTTTGTTTCCATCGATAAAATCCTGCGTCCGCTTGTCAAAGGACTTCCGCTTGACAATGTTCAGCGCCCCCGGCGCAGGTCTGTCAATAATGGAAAATTTCATGATCAGGACTCCTTCTCAATATTTCTTATATGAAGCTTATCGCATTCGAATCTGCCGCAGTCCTGATATTTTGCCAGGACGCCCATATCCCTGAATACGCCCAGTATCTTCAGGGCAAAATTCTTGTCAAAATGCCGCTGCACCAGATTAACGGTGATCTCATTCCCCTGCGCTGTAATAATGAAGAAAGGATGGTGAGAAGTACAGGATACATAAATATCCGCGTGTGCCACAAAGGCCTCAATATCCTCCCCCAGCTCAACCGCTCCTACATCTGAGGTGAAAAAGGTGGCTTTATAGTTCGGATCTTCCCAAAGCTCATGTCTCAGCTCTTTTAAGTACTCAAGGTCAGTCAGCGGGAAATTGAACATTTCTTTTCTGGACTGCCTGATCCGGTAAAGCTCAGCGTCAAAATTCTGCTTCTGCAGCTGTGCCTTCATCAGCACATCCCGGATCATCATCGTCGAATATTTTTCCGGAATGCGGAAGAGCTCCTCAATAAAAGGCACCCAGAAAAGCCCGGTCAGATTCTGCAGTGTCCGGCTCGCGTAAAAGCGCCTCATATCCACGCAGCCCAGCTCCGTGATCAAAGCGCCCTTTGTCTTGTAATGGTCGTGGATCATCCTGGCCACGACCAGATTAAAATATGCGTCAAAGCTGGTCTCCGCAGCATGCGCCAGCTTCATGAACTTATCTCGTTTTAAAACAAACTGGAAGCGTCTGTGGTACTCGCATTTATCGATGGGCTTATGATCACCGGGCAGCTGGTACACATCCAGTTCCTTCCGATAAAGGAGGGGAAGCCCCCTCTCATTCACCTCCGGGTAAAGCGTCAGCGGATCGGCCATTTCCGAGCGATCCTCCGGCGTCTTATCCGTCAGAATACTGCCGGGCTCATAATTGATCCGGCAGCCCCCCAGCGAAAAATAGCAGTAAAGAAGCGTCCGGGCAAACATATACATTCCCCGGCCGTCACAGATACTGTGAAAAGCGGAAATCCAGAGCTTTTTGCCCATGTGCATCACACGGAACAGATACCCATTCGTATCCTTCGTTCCAAACTCCA
>CAMOOZ010000101.1 GCA_946621895.1 uncultured Lachnospiraceae bacterium
TGAAAACGCCCGAGGCCCTTCTCATCCGGTCAAACACATGATTCTGCCAGACAGTCTTAAGCCTGGCGGCGTCCCTGACCTTTAAGGGCAGGGAAAAGGCGTTTTCCTCCATGGACCCGATCAGGCAGGTTCCGTCTTTGATATCCCGGATATAATTCAGATTTACGATCACTCCCCGGTTGATCTGGAGAAAATCCTGCTGCTCGCACAGAAGCTCCTGCACGGAGGAAAAGGTGAGCCTCGTCTGATAAAGCACCCCGGAGGCGTCCAGGATCTCCAGGTAGTTTCGCTGGCCCGTGCGGACAAAAACGACCTCCTTATAAGGAAGCTTTACCTCCTTATGCTCACAGATAAAACCCAGCGCCGGAAGCTGCGGCGCATCGGGCTCAAGGTACCCGTCCAGGAGGCGAAAGACCTGTTCCTTTTCAAGGGGCTTTTCCAGATAGTCATAGGCATGGACGGCAAAGGCATCCTTGCGGTGATATTCACTGGTCGTGATAAACACAATGCCTGTCCTGTGATCCCGCTCCCTTAGGGCGAGGGCTGTCTGCACGCCGTCCAGCTTCCCCTCCTCCATATACACATCCATACAGACCAGTCTGAAGGAAAAGGGGATATATCCGGCAAGAAAAGCTTCCCCGCTTGCATAGGCAGTGCTGGAAAGCTTAAGCTTCCTTAGCCTTCCGTATTCCTCCAGGATTTCCTCCAGAACCCTTCGATCCGCAGCGTCATCATCGACGACAGCGATCCTGATCGTTTCCGGCTGCACTGCTTCCCCCTTCCGGCGATCCGCTCATTCTGTTTCATAAAAAGACTGCTCATATTATAACGCCTCATCGTATCACATGGAAACACTTCCGTTCGCGGCGCCCTGCGGGGATGGCCTGATGTTTGTCACTAAAAACCTGATTTTTGTCACAGGTTTATTGTCAGATGGCCCGGCTCCGTTCTATAATCCCGGCGTTAGCGTTCAGCATCCTGATCAATGCACGGGATGCTGAAAAAAACGGTTTAACTAAAAAGGAGGAAAAAATGAAAAAGAGACTGATCAGCGCAGTGCTGGGAATGAGCGTGGCCGGACTTCTGCTGGCGGGCTGCGGCGGAAACAATGCGGCTCAGGCGCCTGCTGCCGCTCCTGCAGCGAATGAGCCTGCGGCGCAGGAAGAGCCTGCGGCAGCGGAGGAGGCTGCTGTTGAGGAAACAGCCACGGAAGAAGCAGCTACTGAGGAAGCAGCAACAGAAGAAGCAGCTGCAGAGGATGCCGCTGCGGCAGAAGCACCCGCGGAGATAGACTATTCCGATCCCGCAGTGCTGGCGCAGATTTTCCCTAACGGGTATCTGGGTGTCGGCGATGACGGCACCAGCTTTGCCTGGGCAGTAACGGCAGATCTCAGTGCAGGGATCATGGTGATGACAGGCCAGGAAGGCCAGGTGGCGCTTGCCGGTCCCCTCGTGGATAATGGGGACGGCTCCATTACGATCACCGATGCCGCAACAGGCAATGCAATGACGGTATACACCGAAGCGGTCGTGAATGATGAGGGCGAGACGCTGCTGCAGTTTACCTCTCCCGATGGAGATGTGGCGCTCCTTGCCCCCTGCACCGGCCAGGAGGTCATCGATCTTTTCATGCAGATGCAGTAAGCTTGATTTTACGATAAGCGAACAGGTCAGAAAACGGCAGAGTGAACGCTCTGCCGTTTTTTTCGATGCACCTGGCGGGCGCACTTTTGATCGTATTTTTCCGCGGAATATGTTGAGCGTCTTTGTAATTCCCTGTATAATTTAACGGAAAGTGTTTCATCTGATCGTCAACTGACCGGATCAATTCCATTGATCTGCTCAGCTGAGAATGAAAGAGGTGATTTATGGACACAATGGACAAACTGCTGCAGGGCGAGCTGCAAACAAAACAGAAAGAATGGGAAACCTATAAAAAGACCGACAATGCGCAGACCATCGAAAAAGCGATGAAAAGCGCCGGGACGAACCTGGAGGCTGTCGAAAAGTTCGTGGATCAGAAGATCTTCTCGGGGGAGCTGGAGCAGAAAGCCATTGAAAAGAAAATGGATGCGTCCCATGAATATGTTTTTGAAAGCTTCGAGAATTCGGTGAAGTATGCGAACCAGAGCTTTGCCCAGAAAATGACCATGAAATTCGGCAGGGCGGAGCTGACCCAAAAGGATCTGGAGCATGAAGCGAATAAGCTTCCGGGATTTGCGAATGCTTCGGTAAAGGAAGCCGGAGAGAAAAAGAAGAGGGACAAGGAGAATGATCGCCTGAAGGAGATCAGGGCGATCAATGCCCAGGCGGACCTGGTCACAGCCCGTGAGAGCATCAGCCTGGAGGCCTACAGCAAATTCTTCAGTCAGTATGCGAAGCCGGGAAAGCTCGAGAAGGGAAAGTCTGATGAGACCTTCCGGCGGATCATCCAGGGAGCCGGGGATCAGCAGGAGCAGGAAAAGCTTTATACAAAGCTTCGGTTTCATGCGCTGCCTTTCCTGAAAACCTATAAGAAGGGGTGGTTTGGCCGTATATATGATCTGAACGGAAA
>CAMOOZ010000102.1 GCA_946621895.1 uncultured Lachnospiraceae bacterium
TGGGTAAGGATTCCCACGCCGTCTCCCGTTTCCCCATCCGCGTCCTTCCCCGCCCGATGCTCCAGGCGCTCCACAATGGAGAGAGCGTCGGAGACTAATTCATGGCTTTTCCTTCCCTGGATATCCACAATGGCTCCGATCCCGCAGTTATCATGCTCAAAGGACGGATCGTACAATCCCTGCTTCATCGCCTTTTCCCCCGTATTACCGCACCGAATACAGAATCTGTCCGTAGGTGGGATAAGGCCAGAGATCCAGCGGGATCAGCCGCTCCAGCTCATCCACCGCTCCCCGGATACGATTCATTCCCGGGACAATTTTTTCCAACTGATACCAGGCTGCCTTTCTGGCATCCGCCAGTCCCTCCTCTTCGGCCATTGCCTGATCCAGCGCAGCGATTCCCTCAGAAAGCTCCTCCGTAAGCGCCGAAACGAGCTTCAGCCTTCCTGCCGCGGCCCTGTCCTCGAGTCCTAAGGCCTGCTTTGCCTGAAGCATCTCGGAAAGGAGCTTTTCATAGCTAACGGCTGCGCCGAAGATATTTCTTCTCGTCATGACTAAAAGGGCCTGAGCCTCGATGCTAATCGTTTTATAGTAGTTTTCGTACAGGATTTCCTGTCTGGCGGAGATTTCCGTTTCCGTATAAACGCCGTTTCGGATAAACACCTCGCGGTTTTTCTTCTCGGAAAACTGGGCCAGTGCCTCAGGGGTCGTGCGGAGGTTTAACAGCCCGCGCTCTTCCGCTTCCTTTACCCACTCCTCGCTGTAGCCATTGCCGTTAAAGAGAATGCGCTTATGGCGGATGATCTCCTCCCGGACAAGGGTGGAAAGAGCCTGGTCAAAATCACTGGCTTGCTCCAGAATATCCGCGTACTCGGAAAGCGCCTGGGCCACGATCGTATTCAACACAATATTGCAGCCGGCAATGGAATCCTCGGAGCCCACGCTTCTGAATTCAAATTTATTCCCGGTAAAGGCGAAGGGGGAGGTCCTGTTCCGGTCCGTCTTGTCCGCAGGAATATGGGGAAGGACCGTGGCTCCTATGGACATCAGACGCTTTTTTTCGTCGTGATAGTCCGTTCCCTCCTCAATGGATTGCAGCACCTTTTCCAGCTCCTCGCCCACGAACACGGACATGATCGCGGGAGGGGCCTCATTGGCTCCAAGCCTGTGGTCATTTCCCGCGCTGGCCACGGACATTCTCAAAAGCCCCTGGTATTCATCCACCGCCTTGATCACCGCCACTAAGAAGAGCAGAAACTGGGCGTTCTGGGAGGGAGTCTCTCCCGGCTCTAACAGGTTCACTCCGGTATCCGTGGAAAGGGACCAGTTATTATGCTTTCCGGAGCCGTTTACTCCGGCAAAGGGCTTTTCATGCAGAAGACAGGCCATTCCATGACGGTTGGCCACGGTCTTTAACAGCTCCATCGTCAATTGATTATGGTCCGTGGCAATATTGGTGGTGGAGTATACCGGAGCCAGCTCATGCTGAGCGGGGGCCACCTCGTTGTGCTCGGTCTTCACATAGATGCCCAGCTTCCAGAGCTCCTTATCCAGATCCGCCATGAACTTCTTCACCCGGGGCTTGATCTGTCCGAAATAATGATCCTCCAGCTCCTGTCCCTTGGGAGGTCTGGAGCCGAACAGGGTCCTTCCGGTATAGATCAGATCCGGTCTTTTCTTATACATTTCCAGATCGATCAGAAAGTATTCCTGCTCCGGGCCCACTGTGGTGATCACCCGCTTCGCGTCGGTATTTCCGAAGAGCTTAAGCACTCTCATGGCCTGCCTGTCCAAAGCCTGCATGGAGCGCAGAAGGGGCGTCTTCTTATCCAGCGCCTCTCCGCTGTAGGAGCAGAAGGCGGTGGGAATGCAGAGGGTATTGTCCTTGATAAAGGCGTAGGAGGTGGGGTCCCAGTCTGTATAGCCCCTGGCCTCAAAGGTGGCTCTTAAGCCCCCGGAGGGGAAGCTGGAGGCGTCCGGCTCTCCCTTGACCAGCTCCTTTCCGGAAAACTCCATGATCACTCCGCCGCCGGGCTGGGGGGAAATAAAGCTGTCATGCTTTTCCGCCGTAACCCCGGTCATGGGCTGGAACCAGTGGGTAAAATGGGTCGCCCCCTGCTCCACCGCCCAGTTTTTCATGGCCCCGGCCAGCTCATTCGCCAGATCCATCTGCAGATGCATTCCCTCATCAATGGTCTTATGAAGGGCCTTATACACATCCCTGGGCAGACGCTCCTTCATCACCTGATCATTGAACACCTTGCTGCCGAAATAGTCCTGCACTCTTTCCTTTTTCATTTTCCTGCTCCTTTCTGGCTGCTCTCACTTTCCGCTCTCACCATAATTGGAGAGCACTCTTGCCGACGGATCATTCACATCACAGCCCTCCCAGCTTCGGTTGGGCATCCAGAAATCGGTCACCATACCGGACTGCCCCGGATAGTACCGTTCAAATATTTCCCGATAAAGCAAAGATTCTTTGGTAAACGGCTGGGCATGCGTATAGACCCTGATCTTTTCCCGGTATTCCTCCTCCGTATAACGGGCCTCCGCGTAGGCTGAAAGCTCATCCTTTAGGGAATGGCCCACCGCGTCGGAAAAGGCCGCCTTTTCCCTCCAGAGGATGGAGTCCGGAATAAGATGATCCGCTTCAAAGGCCTTTCTCAGCAGATATTTCCCCTTTCCATACCGGTTCAGCTTCAGCTCCGGATCAATGGACATGCAGTAATCCACAAAAGCCAGATCTCCGAAGGGCACCCTTGCCTCCAGGGAATTTACACTGATGCAGCGGTCGGCTCTTAACACATCATACATATGGAGCTCCCGAATTCTTTTCTCCGCCTCCTTCTGAAATTCCCCGGCGTTTGGCGCAAAATCCGTATATTTATAGCCGAAGATCTCGTCGGAGATCTCCCCGGTCAGGATGACCCTGATGTCTGTATTTTCATGGATCCACTTGCACACCAGGTACATGCCGATTGAGGCGCGCACGGTCGTGATATCCCAGGTGCCCAGTGCCGCGATGACCGGCTCCAGGGCAGCGATCACATCGTCCCTGGTCATGGTCACTTCGTGGTGGTCGCTCCCGATGTATTCCGCGACTTTGCGGGCATATTTGAGGTCAATGGCATCCAGGTCCATCCCGATGGAAA
>CAMOOZ010000103.1 GCA_946621895.1 uncultured Lachnospiraceae bacterium
AAAAAGAACGGACGCATCCGGCATCTCGGTTTTTCCTGTCACGGAGAAGCGGATGTGCTGAAGAAATTCCTAGATGCTCATGGGGAGCATATGGAATTCTGCCAGCTGCAGCTGAACTTTTTTGACTGGAAATTCCAGCATGCGGAGGAAAAGGTAAAACTGCTGAGAGAAAAGATTATCCCGGTCTGGGTGATGGAGCCGCTCAGGGGAGGAACACTTGCAAAACTGGAAAGCCGGTATGAGGATGAGCTGAAGGCCCTTCGTCCGGATGAAGAGATCCCGGCCTGGGCGTTTCGTTTCCTGCTGGGGATCGGGGATGTAAGGATGATCCTTTCCGGCATGTCCAATGAGGAGCAGCTGCAGAAAAATCTGAAGACCTTCGAGGAGGAAAAGCCGCTGAACAAACAGGAGCTGGATGCGCTGATGGGGATCGCGGACAGGATGCTCGAAAAAAAATCCGTGCCCTGCACCGCGTGCCACTATTGCGTAAGCCATTGTCCCCAGGGGCTGGATATTCCGCGCCTGATCGCTCTTTATAACGAGCATATCCTGACCACGGAGTCAGGCAACTTCGGCTTTATCGCCCCGATGGCGCTGGCCGCTTTGCCGGAGGACAAAAAACCTTCCGCCTGCCTGCACTGCAGGAGCTGTGAACAGGTATGCCCGCAGCAGATCAAAATCTCCGAGGTGATGACCGATTTTGCGCAGAAGGCGGGCTGACCGGACGAACCTCCTTGAAAAATACGGATTTTTTTCAAAAAAGATAGACTTTTGGAAACAGATTTTATAGAATGTTGAAACAAAGCTTTTGCGGCGAACAAAACGGGGAATTTATTTCGTAACAATTCTTTATGACCGGAAAGGAGAAGCTGCCATGCAGGAAAAGAAGAAAGCAAAAAAAGGAATGTCGATTAAATGGAAGCTGATCCTGATGATCCTTCCGGTCGTTCTGATCGCGCTGAATGTTCAGGCATTTATCAACGGAACCAACAGTCAGCGGATTATCCTGGAGCGGACGGCAAGCCAGATGGACGCGGTCCTTGGAGAGTATTCCAATGAAATCGCGGGAGAGCTGGAGGGGATCCGACTGCAGGCGGAGTCGCTGGCTGCCACTGTGGGGGGCGGCTATAAAGAGACCACTTTCGAAGGTTATGACGCTATTCTGCGGACCTTTGTGTCCCAGTATGACAATGTGCTGGGCTCCGGTCTCTGGTTTGAGCCGCGCGTTTATGATAAGGAGCAGGAATACTACGGCCCCTACTGGTATAAGGAAATGAGCGCCGAGGGGAAATGGACCGGAAATCTGCTGATGATCTGGGACTACTCTAATGCAGAGTATGATTATTTCAACCAGGAATATTACCTGAACGCCAAGGCCCAGTCCGGTCACTCTGCGGTGATCACGGATCCTTATTATGATGCGACCTCCGGTCTGGTGATGGCCAGCTGCTCCGCTCCTATCAGGGATCAGCAGGGGAATTTTCTCGGCTGTGTGACGGTAGATCTCCAGCTGACCAGGATCCAGGAAGAACTGGGCGCCGTGAAGATCGGGGAAACGGGTTCGGTCTGGCTGATCGGCGGCGCCGGAGGCTATATCTACCATCCGGCTGTTGCAGATGCCGCCAGCCGGGGAATGAATATCACCGAATCCACGGAAATGGGAACCTATGTAGATCAGATCCGGAGCACTCCCTCGGGGAGCGGCACCTTTTCCTGGGAGGGAAAGAACCGCCTGCTCTACTGGCGGACAGTCTCCGGAATGGACTGGAAAATGGGCCTGACCATTGAGGAAGGAGAGGTTCTTGCGGATGTTGCGTCCATGACCTTCATGTCCACGATCATCACGATCCTCGCAATGGTGGTCTGTGCGGCAATCATCATCTGGCAGGCTTCAGGCATTGCGAAGGAAATCTCCAGAGTGGAGGCTTTTGCGGAAGAACTGGCAAAAGGCGATTTTGCAGTGGATCCGCTGGAAGTACGGAGAAAGGATGAGATCGGCGCGATGTCTGTGGCGCTGAACACGATGTTTGCCAATAATGCCGATGTGATCCGGAATATCGGTGTCGGCAGCACAAAGGTCTCCCATTCCAGCACACAGCTTTCCGAGACCTCCAGCGATCTGCTGGCGCGCTTTGAAGAGATCACGGCCACGATGACGAAGGTCAATGACGCGATGTCCAATACGGGCGCTGCCACCGAGCAGGTGTCCGCCTCTGCGAACGAGGTGAATGAGGCAGTGGAAAAGCTGGCGGATGAGACCTCCCGGACAAAGGAAGAGGTGATAAACATCCGGAACAAGGCTGCCGAGATCGAGCGCGAGGGAAAAGAGAGCTCCGAGTACGCGATCCGTATCGCCAATGAGAAGGGTTCGGATCTGGAAGAGGCCGCAAAACGAGCAAAGGTAGTGGAAAAGATCGGGACCCTTGCGGAATCCATTGCGGAGATTGCAGAGCAGATCAATCTGCTTTCCTTAAATGCCAGCATAGAGGCTGCCAGAGCCGGAGAACACGGCAGGGGCTTTGCCGTGGTTGCTTCCGAGATCAATAAGCTGGCCACGGACACGCAGGAGGCGGTCGGCGAAATTCAGGCGACGATCAATGAGATCCAGGGTGCCGTGAATTCCCTGAGCAACGCATCGGCGGAGCTTTTGACCTTCATGCGGGATACGGTCAGCCCGGATTATCAGAAGTTCATCACCATCGGCCAGCAGTACGGACAGGACGCCCAGACCTTCGGAGACCTGGCGGACAGGATCGCCGAAATGGTTTCCTATATCGCGGAATCCATGGAGCAGGTTAACGAAGCCGTGGCCTCCATTGCGGAGGGCGCGCAGGAGACCTCATCCTCCTCTGCAATGGTCACCGGTACGATCTCCGAGTCCTCGGAGCTGATGGAAAGGGTCAGCGAGATGGCCGGAGAGAGCAAGGATGTATCCGAGAATCTCGACGGTATTGTAAGACAGTTTAAACTGAAATAAGAACAGGAAAAGCTCAGATCCTGAAGCTTCCCACAAACCCGCCGATCCTGGCCGCGGAATCCGCCACGGTTTCCGCGCTGCTGTCCACATCGCGGCTTTCGGAAGCCACATGCTGAGCGCTTGCGGCCGCGGTGTCCACCGTGGCCGTGACCTCCTCGGTGCTGGCGGACTGTTCCTCTGCAATGGCAGCCACGGAGGTGGCGATCTCGTTTACCGCATCCATTTTCTTCAGCATATCCGCCACGGTCTGTTCTGCGCGGCCCAGGGAGCTGAAGATATCCTCAAAGGTCCTGCCGGTGACGCTGACGACTTCGTTCATCTCCGTCATGGAACCGGAGATCCTGGCCATATTGGACTGGACATTCTGCATATCCTCCTGTCCCTGTCTGGCCTTCCGGATCAGCTCCACCAAGATCAGCGTCCAGCTGGTGCCGGGCACATTATTCAGGGAAACATAATAGCCGGTGCCCGCATTTTCCGCCCGATAAATGCCATCCCCGCCGGAACGGACATAGGCAGCGATGGTATTTAAAACTGATCCTCCGGATGCGCGGAAACGGTGGAGCCGTTGAATTCACTGCGATACCAGGACAGGATGTTTTCCCCATCCAGCAGCATGGAAGCTCCCTTCCCCATCGGGGTTCGTTTTCCGACTTCAGCCAGTACGCCGGAAAGGTTCCGATCCGCGGCTCCCACGCCGACGCGGCCTTCGGCAAGGGTCCCCTTTCCGGACATGGTCACCACCATGCTTCCCGTATCTTCATCC
>CAMOOZ010000104.1 GCA_946621895.1 uncultured Lachnospiraceae bacterium
CGGATTTTTTGCCGGATTGACCTTGACAGATTCAATTTAATTGCGTACAATCAACATGTGCTGAGTGGTACCGAAGGCGGGGAAGCGCTTTTTCAGTTTTTCCCGCGGCTGTGATTTATCGGGAAAAAGAGGAGCAGGATATGTCAAGAGCAGAAATCGCGATCATCGGAACCGGGCCGGGAGGAATCTCCGCCGCGATCACCGCAAAAATCAGGAATAAAAATATCCTGCTGATCGGCAGCAGGGAGCTGAGCGCAAAAATGTCCAAGGCCCATCTGATCCGGAATTATCCGGGGCTGCCGGAGATCTCCGGCGGGGAGCTGGCGGCGAAAATGCAGGCACATCTGGATGCGATGGGAATCACGATCACCGAAGACCGGATCGCCACAATCTATGCCATGGGGGGATACTTTGCCCTTCAGGGGCAGGAAATGCTGGAGGCGGAAACGGTGATCCTGGCGTCCGGCGTGTTGCTGGCGAAGCCCCTGCCCGGCGAGGAGGAATTTTTGGGCCGCGGCGTCAGCTATTGCGCCACCTGTGACGCTTCCCTTTATCGCGGAAAGTCTGCTATTGTAGTAGGGTATGCGCCAAAGGAAGAGCCGGAAGCCGCTTTTCTTGCCCAGCTGGCGGAAAAGGTGATCTATATGCCGCAATATGACGGCGAGATCAGGCTGCCCGAGAGCGTGGAGATCAGAAGGGGAGTCCCGAAGGAGATCAAAGCGAATGGGACGGGAAAAACCCTGGCCACGGATCAGGGGGAGCTTTCCGCGGACGGAATCTTCCTCTTAAGGGAGAGTGTTGCGGCGGACAAGCTGGTTCCGGGGCTTAAGATGGACGGCGCCCATGTGATCGTGGATCGTGAAATGAAAACGAATCTGCCGGGACTTTTTGCCTGCGGCGACATCACGGGCACGCCCTATCAGTACATCAAGGCGGCAGGCGAGGGAAATGTGGCGGCGCTGTCCGCAGTGGCCTGCCTGGACGCGAAGGCCCGCGGGTGATGAGCCTGGTCGTTACAGTTTGGCCCCGAGCCAAGCACTTGCTGCATGGCTGCGGGCAATTTATTCGGATTGCAGGATCCGGCCGCCGCTGAGAGCGGATCTCATCGCCAAAGGCCATGAGTGGAATGGCTCAACTGACGAAAAAGGAGGATTACAATGATCAAAGAGGTAAGCAATAACGATCTGAGTGCAGCAAAGCAGGCCAATGTGGCCGTGCTTGATTTTAACGCCACCTGGTGCGGCCCCTGCAAGATGCTGGGCCCTATCCTGACGGAAATCTCCAACGAGCTTTCAGAGGTGGAGTTTTACGGCGTGGATGTGGATGAGAATCAGGAGCTGGCGCAGGAGTTCGCAATCCAGAGCGTGCCCACGGTGGTGATCTTAAGAAACGGGAAAAAGGTCAATCAGAAGATCGGATTTGCACCGAAGGAGGATATGACGGCCTTCATCCGTTCTGCTTATTAAGATAAGGATGATCATTTGCTGTTCGCCGCGCTGTGCTAATGCTGTGCGATGGAATGGGGTAAAAAGATGGCTAATCGGTATGATTCGTTAAAGCTGGAAAATCAGATCTGCTTTCCGCTTTATGCCTGCGCAAAGGGAACCACGCAGCGCTATAAGGAATTTTTGGATCCGCTGGATCTGACCTATACCCAGTATCTGACGATGCTGGTGCTCTGGGAGCGGGGCAGGCAGAATGTGAAGGAGCTGGGCGAGGCATTGCTTCTGGACAGCGGCACACTGACCCCCGTGCTGAAAAAGCTGGAAACCAAGGGTTATGTGAAGAGGGAAAGAAATCCCCAGGATGAGCGGGTGCTGTATGTGAGCCTGACCAGACAGGGGGAGCAGCTCAAGGACAGGGCGATCAGCGTTCCTGAAGCCATGCGCCGGGGTTATCCGCTGAATGAGGAGGAGACAAGGCAGCTTTACACACTGCTCTACAAGCTCATGGGAAGGACGCTTCCGCAATGAAAAATTCCAGCCGTTATTTTGAGAACAGGGAGTGTGCATACTACCCCTGTCACCGGGGAATAGAGGAGATGAACTGCATGTTCTGCTACTGCCCGCTCTATTCCAGAGAAAATTGCCCGGGGAATCCCCGATTTAAGGAGAAGGACGGCAGGCGGATCAAGATCTGCACAGACTGTGTTTTTCCGCATCAACCGGAGAATTTCGACACAGTGATCAAATTGTTAAAAGAAGGTTATACTCATTAACGAAATGGAAAAGTATTTCGTTAATGAGTATAAATATACACGGAAAGACGCTGATCCGATCAGCGTTTTCTTTGTCTGCGGATGTCCTGCCTTGCAGGACATCGTCTTCTCTGTGCCTGTAGAGACGCAGTGAAATGCAGATATACGGATAGCTGACGAGGAGAGAGATGAAGCCCAGGGAAATTGATATGCTGCACGGCCCGGTTGCCGGGAAGCTGCTGCTTTTTGCCGTTCCATTGATGCTGACCAGTATGATGCAGCTGTTATTTAATGCGGCAGACACGATCGTCGTGGGACGCTTTGCCGGGCCTGAATATCTGGCCGGAGTCGGGGCAACGAATTCCCTGGTGAATCTTTATGTGAATTTCCTGCTGGGGATCTCCGTCGGGGCCAATGTGCTTGTCGCCCATGAGCTCGGGGCCGGCAATATGAAGCGCGCCGGTCTGGGCGTCCATACGGGCGTGCTCACTGCCTTTGCCATGGGTGCGATCCTGGCTGCGCTGGGCTTTTTTCTGGCGGGACCCACCCTTCAGCTGATGCAGACACCGGCGGATGTGATCGGATACTCTGAGCTGTACCTCCGCATTTACTTTTTGGGCGTGCCCTTTCAGTCCGTCTATAATGTATGCGCCGCGATCCTCAGGGCAAACGGGGACACGAGGCGCCCCATGGTCTTTCTCTCCGTGAGCGGTGTGCTGAATGTGTGCCTGAACCTGCTGTTCGTGATCCTGTTTCAGATGAATGTGGCAGGCGTGGCGATCGCCACGGTGATCAGCCAGGCGGTGAGCATGCTGCTGATCCTGCGCTGCCTGATGAAGGAGAAGGGGCCCTTAAGGCTGTCCCTTAAGGAATTAAGGGCGGATAAGCGCAGCATTATGCAGATCATGCATATCGGACTGCCCTCCGGCATCCAGAGCGCGCTGTTTTCCCTTTCCAATATCGTGATCCAGAGCACGGTGAACAGCTATGGCTCGATGGTCGTGGCCGGCAACAGCGCCGCCCAGGGGATGGAGGCCTTTGTTTATGTTTCCATGAATGCCTTCTCCCAGGCCTCCCAGACCTTTGTTTCCCAGAATTACGGCGCAAGGGCCTTTGACAGGGTAGAGCGGGTAAGGCGGGGCTGTCTTTTCTGGGCGCTGGTTTTCGGCCTTGCGCTTGGCAATCTGGCCGCTTTCCTGAGCCCGATGCTCTGCGGGATCTACACCACGGAGGCTGCGGCGATACAGGCCGGCTCCGTCCGGATGTGGTATGTATGCAGTCTCTATTGCCTCTGCGGGATGATGGAGGTGATGGTGGGCGCCTTAAGGGGGATCGGGCATGCGGTGGTCCCGATGATCACAAGCCTTCTCGGGGCCTGCGCCTTCAGGCTTTTGTGGATCGCCTTCGTTTATCCCTTAAGCCCTTCCATCGAGATCGTCTATCTCTCCTATCCGGTCAGCTGGTTTGTCACCGTAGCGGCGCACCGGATTTACTGGCACTTTGCCTGGGCGAAGGCAAAAAATCTGCCGATGTGAAAAATTCAATTCATTCGGGGATGTCGAACAAATGCCATTTTGGTATAATAAAGTGGATACCGACATCAGGAACCGCCTGAGCGCAAAAATCCCGCGCGGCGCCGCTGCGCCCGACCGGGATGGTTATCTCACTTAAGACGGTTCTTCAGCCCGCATTCCGCGGGGAAAAAGGAGGAAAATGCAATGGGCCTGATCAGTGCGGCTTTGGCTGCCGGCGGCGGTGTGCTGGCGGATCAATGGAAGGAGTATTTTTACTGCGATGCGATCGACGCGGATGTCCTGATGACCAGGGGAATGAAGCGGACCAGCGGCAGGGGAGGATCCAACAACAGGGGCGAGGATAATGTGATCTCCAACGGGTCCGTTGTGGCAGTGAACGACGGACAGTGCATGATCATCACGGATCAGGGAGAGATCGTCGAGGTCTGCGCCGAGCCCGGGGAATTTGTCTACGATACCTCAAAGGAGCCCAGCATTTTCGCGGGAAAGCTGGGCAGCTCGATTATCGAGAGCTTTAAGACCTTCGGCAGAAGATTTACCTTTGCCGGTCAGGCGGCCAGAGAGCAGCGGGTCTATTATTTTAATACAAAAGAGATCATCGGAAATAAGTACGGCACGGCTTCCCCCGTGCCCTTCAGGGTCGTGGATCAGAATATCGGGCTGGATGTGGATATCGCGATCCGCTGCAACGGCGAATACTCTTACCATATGGCAGATCCTATCCTGTTTTACAAGAATGTCTGCGGCAATGTGACCACGGAATATAACCGGGAAGAGATCGACTCCCAGTTAAAGTCGGAGCTTCTGACCGCGCTGCAGCCGGCCTTCGCAAGAATCTCCGAAATGGGGATCAGGTATTCCGCCGTGGTGGCGCATACGGCTGAGCTGGCGGATGCGTTAAACGCAGAACTCTCCAAGAAGTGGAGAGAATTGAGGGGAATCGAGATCGTTTCCTTTGGTGTGAACTCCTTAAAGGCTTCCGCCGAGGATGAGGCGATGATCAAGGAGCTGCAGCGAAACGCCACACTGCGCAATCCCAATATGGCGGCGGCTCATCTGGTGGGCGCCCAGGCGGCGGCAATGCAGTCCGCGGCGGCGAATGAGAACGCGGGTCCGATGATGGCCTTCGCCGGGATGAACATGGCAAATATGGCAGGCGGGATGAATGCCGGGCAGCTTTTCCAGATGGGACAGCAGCAGGGTTATCCGCAGCAGCAGGGCGGGATCCCTCCCGGCGCAAACCAGAATACAGTGGGGATGCAGCCAACTCCCGCGCCGCAGCCTCAGCCGGCGCCTGCAGCAGCGGGCGGCTGGGTCTGCCCGAAATGCGGCGCGCAGAATCAGGGAAAATTCTGTACGGAATGCGGGGAAAAGAAGCCCGAGGCACCTGCCCAGAAGGGATGGTTCTGCCCTGAATGCGGACATCAGAATGAAGGAAAGTTCTGCACGGAGTGCGGGACGGCAAGGCCGCAGTAAGGTGCTTTAAGGATGGAGAAGATGAAGCATACACCCCGTATCCTTGTGGTCGGGAGCTTTAATATGGATCTGATCGGATTAAGCCCCTCACTTCCCGGCATGGGTGAAACGAGGATCGGCGGAAGCTTCCGCACGGCGCCGGGAGGCAAGGGCTCCAATCAGGCCGTGCAGTGCGCAAGGCTAGGCGCTGAGGTGGTCATGGCGGGCTGCGTGGGAAACGATCCCTTCGGGCAGGCGCTTTTGCAGGCACATATCGATGATGGGATCGGGATCAGCCATGTAAAGGTGGATAAGGACGCTCCCACCGGGGTAGCTTTGATCGAGGTGGAGCAGACGAAGCAGGACAGCCAGAACAGGATACTGGTCCTGCCGGGGGCCAATGCCCGCCTTTTGCCGGAGGATCTTTCCTGGCTGAAGGAGGAGATCAGCGCCTTTGACATGCTGATGCTTCAGCTGGAGATCCCGATGGAGACCAATGCCTTTGCGGCTGCTATCGCCCATGAAGCCGGTGTTCCCGTGATGCTGAATCCTGCCCCTGCAGCAGAGTTATCCCCGGAGCTTCTTTCCCATATCACCTGGCTCTCCCCGAATGAGACAGAGGCGGCGGTGCTGGCCGGCGTTCAGTTTGCGCTGGAGGGAGAAGAAGAGATCCGCGCGGCAGCGGATGAACTGCTTAAGCGCGGCGTAAAAAAGCTGATCATCACGCTCGGGGAGCGTGGCTCGGTGCTGGCTGACGGAGAAGGGCTTATCAAGATCGATCCGGTAAGCGTTGAACGGGCAGTTGATCCCACCGCTGCCGGGGATTCCTTTGTGGCCGCGTTCTGCACGGGGCTGACCGCGGGAATGGCGGAAAAAGAGGCCCTGGATTTTGCCTCCCATGCCGCGGCGCTGACGGTCTGTAAGGAGGGTGCGCTTCCTTCCCTGCCGTCTCTTACGCAGGTGCGGGAGCTGATGCGGGAAAAGAAATGAGCTGAGAATCGAGCAGGGGAGGAGAATCCGACCCTGCTCGCCGCCCGGGGGCGCATCGCTGAATGGCGATAATTTCCTTTGCGCCCCCGTGGCATAAAAGGAGCACGGGGGTTAACCCCGTGCTCTTTTCGCCTTAAGCTGATCATTTTCATCCAGAAAGATCTCGATCACATCCCCTTCGGAGAGCTCTCCGCCAAGGATGAGCTTTGCGGCCAGCGTCTCCACATGCTTCTGAATGTAGCGCTTCAGGGGCCTTGCGCCGTAGACCGCATCATACCCCTCATCCACGATCCGCTCCTTTGCCTCCTCCGTCAGCACAATGCGAAGCTGCTTATCCTCAAGCCGCCTGTTTACATCATCGATGATCAGCTGCGCGATGCTTAAGGTCACCGGCTTTGTCAGCGGCTTAAAGAGGATCATCTCATCCAGCCGGTTTAAGAATTCCGGGCGGAAATGGAGCCGCAGATCCTTCATCACCTTTTCTTCGGCCGCCGGATCGATGCTGCCGTCCGGACGGATCCCTTCCAGCAGATACTCTGCCCCGATGTTCGAGGTCATGATCAGGATCGTATTCTTAAAGTCCACGGTCCTGCCCTGGGAATCCGTGATCCTGCCGTCGTCCAACACCTGCAGCAGCACATTGAACACATCCGGATGCGCCTTTTCCACCTCATCAAACAGTACTACAGAGTAAGGCTTTCTCCTGACTGCCTCGGTGAGCTGCCCGCCCTCGTCATAACCCACATAGCCGGGAGGCGCTCCGATCAGCCGGGACACGGAATGCTTCTCCATGTATTCACTCATGTCGATCCGGACCATGTTGTTCTCATCGTCGAAAAGCGCCTGCGCAAGCGATTTGGCCAGCTCCGTTTTGCCGACGCCGGTGGGCCCGAGGAAAAGGAAGCTGCCTATGGGCTTTGTGGGATCCTTGATCCCGGCCTTTGAACGGATGATCGCCTCGCAGACCTTCTGCACGCCCTCGCTCTGCCCGATGACCCGCTTTTCCAGTGTCTCTCCCAGATGGAGAGTTTTCTCCCGCTCGGATTCCGTCAGCCTGGCCACGGGGATCCCCGTCCAGCGGGAGATGATCCTTGCGATCTCCTCGTCGGAGACGGCCTCATGGACCAGAGAAAAGGCCTTGTCCTTCTGCTGGGCTTCCTCTCTTTCCAGCAATGCTTTCAGCTGCGGCAGCTTTGCGTAGGAAAGCTCTGCCGCCTTCTCATAGTTTGCTTCCTGCGTGGCGATCTGAATCTGCGTGTTCACGGCGTCAATCTCTTCCCTTAGCGCAGACAGCTTCTCCACCTTCGCCTTTTCCGCGTCCCAGTCCGCCTTTTTCGAGGAAAACTCCTCCTTCAGCTCCGCCAGCTCAAGCTGCAGGCTCTCCAGACGCTCCTTGCTGAGCTTGTCCTCCTCCTTTTTCAGGGCGGTCTCCTCGATCTCCAGCTGCATGATCTTCCGGTTCAGCTCATCCAGCTCCGTGGGCATGGAATCCATTTCCGTTTTGATCATGGCACAGGCCTCATCCACCAGGTCGATGGCCTTATCCGGCAGAAAACGGTCGGAGATATAGCGGTGGGATAAAACTGCCGCGGAAACCAGCGCGTTGTCCAGGATCTTTACGCCGTGGAAGACCTCGTAGCGCTCCTTTAACCCTCTCAGGATGGAGATCGTGTCCTCCACGCTGGGCTCCTCCACCATGACCGGCTGGAAACGGCGCTCCAGCGCGGCATCCTTTTCGATATACTGCCTGTATTCGTTTAAGGTGGTGGCGCCGATGCAGTGGAGCTCCCCTCTGGCCAGCATGGGCTTTAACATGTTTCCAGCATCCATTGCGCCGTCCGTTTTGCCCGCTCCCACGATCAGATGCAGCTCATCGATGAAAAGAATGATCTGGCCGTCGCTGTTTTTCACATCATTCAGCACGGCCTTCAGCCGCTCCTCGAATTCGCCCCGGTATTTTGCGCCGGCCACCAGCGCCCCCATATCCAGGGAGAAGATCTTCTTGTTCTTTAGTCCCTCAGGAACATCCCCCTTGACGATCCTGCCGGCAAGCCCTTCCACAACGGCAGTCTTTCCGACGCCGGGCTCCCCGATCAGCACGGGATTGTTCTTCGTCTTCCGGGAGAGGATACGGATCAGATTCCGGATCTCCGCATCTCTGCCGATCACGGGATCAAGCTTCCCGCTTCTGGCCTTTTCCACGAGATCCTCGCCGTATTTTTCCAGGGAATCGTAGGTGTCCTCCGGGGAATCCGTGGTCACCCGCTGGTTTCCGCGAACGGACTGCAGCGCCATGAGAAAACGATCCCGCGTGATCCCGTACTCCCTGAAGATCTCCTTGATTTCCCTGTTCGGATGGGCGATCATGCTTAAGAAAATATGCTCCACGGAGACATATTCATCCCCCATCTTCTTTGCCTCGTCCTCGGCGGTGATCAGGACCTTGTTCAGATCCTTGCCCACATAGGGCTGGGCTGAGCTCCCCTGCACCTTCACCCGCTTTTCCACGGCGAGCCTTGCTCTGTCCATGAAATGCTCGAGATTGATCTCCATCTTCCCGATGAGCTTCGCGATCAGGCTGTCCTCCAGCGTCAGCAGGGAATAGAGCAGATGCTCCTGTTCGATCTCCTGATTTCCGTATTCATAAGCCAGCTTTTCCGTGGCGCTTACCGCTTCCATTGATTTTTTCGTGAATCTTGAAATATCCATAGACTCCTCCTTTCCGAAGAACCCGTGCCGATGTGATCCGGGTATCCCATAATCCGCATTCGCGCATTCTTCATCGCTTCAGCTGAAGCCGGCAGTGCGAACGCATGCCGCAAACATGCGGCAGTGGACACCGCTTCGCTTCATCTGCCGTAAAGTCTAGCACCGATTATTAGCAATGTCAATAGGTGAGTGCTAAAATATTCAGAAAATTCAAAATATTTATTTGCGTAAGTTTTTCGGCTGATTGTTCTGGCCTATTGATTATGGTATGATAATTGAATGAAAACAAAAGCATTCGATTATATCGTTGAGTGGGATGATTCCAAAAACCAAATCAATATCAGAAAACATGGAATAAGCTTTGAAATAGCGGCTTATGTTTTTAATGATTTAAACAGAATCGAGTTATACGATGATAGTCATAGTGAAGGAGAAGATCGATATTACACGATCGGCAGAGTGGAAGATGTGTTATTTGTCGTATATACTGAACGGAAAAGCGGAATAAGATTGATTTCTGCACGATATGCCACAAAGAAAGAAGAGGCAGCGTATTATGGCAATTGTTAAAATGATGTTAAAAACGACGGATAAGCCTTCCCCGGAGCAGATTAATGAAATAAGAGAGGCCTCAAATCTTCCCATTGTTTTCGATGAGGACTCCCCGGAAATGACGGATGAAATGCTTGCAAAATTCAGAAGAGCATATCCTGAAGGAGAGATTGTGACCGGATAAGGGAGCAGCCATGAAGGAAAAAGAGCATTCGGATCACGAGGCTTTTCTGCGATCCAACAGGATCAGGATCAACTGTCATTTTAATATTGTACTGTGGTTCTGCGTCCTGACGGGACCCGCCATTGCGCTGGGCATTCTGGCCGGTATCTTCCGTGAGGTCTCCTATGCCACCTGCTTCATCATTTCAGCGGTGATGGCGCTGCTGGCTCTCGTGCATTATCTGCTGCTGAAGCGCTATCCCCAGTCCCTGGAGACCGCTTTTCTGGCGCTGACGGCGTTGAATGTGCTGATCGTTTACATGGACATCGCCCATGTAGAGATCCATCTGACCTGGTTTCTGGTTCCCCTGCTCAGCCTGCTCTACAGCAACAGGGGGATCTATCTGTATGCCGTGATCAGCAACTATCTCCTGATGGGGGTGGCGACCTGGATAAGCGCGCCCTGGCGTGCCGCGCAGAACGCCCGTTATGCTTCGCCGGAGGAGTGCTTTTTCAATCTGATGGGGGGCTTTACCATTGAGACGGTGATCATGCTGGCAGCAGGCCACAGGCTGGGGACCACCGCTGTTTCCTATCTGCGGGAGCTGACGGAGAAATTCCGCCAGGCCAGCCTTCACGATCAGCGCATGGAAGAAAGGATGCGGATCCTGGACTCCATGGCGGAGATTTACGATAATGTGAACCTGATCGATTTTCTGAAAAGCACGGAAACCTCCCTGCGGGACGAGAACCTGACGGAGTATGTGATCCACATGCCTGAGCAGGATCATACCAGGATGACGCAGAAGCTGAGGGATTTCATTATGGCGGATCAGCTGGAGGAATTCTGGAAATTTACCAATATCACTACGGTCCGGGCAAGGCTTACGCATCCGTCCATGTGGAGCTTCCTGACAACATGACGGTAGACAAGGTGGATGTGCTCACGCGCAAGCTGACCGACAGAGTCTACAGAGAGACGGGCGTGATACTTACGGGTATCGGCGTGTACTCACAC
>CAMOOZ010000105.1 GCA_946621895.1 uncultured Lachnospiraceae bacterium
CGCGACCAGCAGCCCACGACCAACAGAAAAAACAAAAAAGACCCCCGCACCCTGTCCCACACAAAGAAAAAGAAGGGTGATTTTTTTTTTTTTTCTCCCCCCCCCCCTCCCCCCCTTCCCCCGCCACCTCAAAGACGAGATAGTACATGACCACCGTGACCACCGGCTGAAGGAAGGCCCAAAGCGCGCCAAGCACAGAACCGGCGTACCGCTTCTTAAAATCGTTTTTGGCAAGCTGAAGAATCAGGCCAGACATGGCCAGAGCTTATCCTTTTCAGAAAGCAGGGGGGACTCTCCCGCCGGAATCGGCCACTTCACACCGATTTTCGGATCAGACCACAGCAGGCCCCCTTCGTCGCCGGGATGATAAAAATCTGAGCATTTGTAGCAAAACTCCGCTTCCTCGGAAAGCACATAAAAGCCATGGGCAAAGCCTTCAGGAATATAAAACTGCTTTTTATTTTCCGCGCTAAGAATAACACCGAACCAGCTTCCCCAGGTTTCCGAGCCCTCTCTGATATCTACAGCAACATCAAATACCTCTCCGCGTATCACCCGGACAAGCTTTGCCTGCGGATACTCCTTCTGGAAATGAAGACCGCGCAGCACTCCCCGGTGTGAGGAGGACTGATTGTCCTGTACAAAGGGATGCGTGATGCCGATGGCCGCAAAATCCTGCTGCTGATAGGTTTCCATGAAATAGCCTCTTTGATCTCCATGCACCTGCGGCATGATGACCTTCAGCCCCTTTATCCCGCATTCCTCAACCGATAGTTTTCCCATTTCAGAAAGCTTCCTCCCTCAGATTCCGATAGCTATATCGGTGTTTCTTCGTCCTCAGCACCGGATTCATCCTGTTCAACGGGTTCGTCCTCTTCACTGGGTTCATCCTGTTCACCAGGTTCATCCGTTACACTGGGTTCATCCTCTGCACCGGGTTCATCCTCTTCATTCAGATGCTCCAGCGCAAGATTCATATCCACATTGCCGATGATCCCGTCCACTCTTCCCTTTGAGGTATACTGCCAAAGGGAAAAGCTGCCGTCATATTTCGGCTCGTCCGTATATTCCGCTAGCCAGGTCTCATAATCCTCAAGCTCATCCCTGATCAGATTATGCTGCCACCAGTTTCTGCTGGCATAGATTCCCGCGCGGTAGCCGGCCGCCTCGATCGTCCTGCAAAAAGCGCTGCAGACCGCGGTTCTGTCTTTGGGATCAAGCGTGTCCGCTCGGCCGTTTCCGCCCGCGCCCTCCGTATCAATATAAATCGGATAATCCAGCGCTTCCCCGCCAAGAAGCGCAAGCACCATTGAGGCCTCCTCGACTGCCTCAACCTCGTTAACCGCCTGCGTAAAGAAATACAGACCAAGACGCAGCCCGGCCTCCCTTGCCCCATGCAGATTCGCCTCAAAAAAGGGATCCTCCACAAGGCAGCCGGTTTTCGAGCCACGGTATCCGCAGCGAAGAATGGCAAAGTTAATGCCCGAAGCACTTACCCTTTCCCAATCAATATCCTTTTGATATTTTGAAACATCAATTCCGCGTCCTCCGGGAAATGCCGCAGAGGAGGGCTCTGAGGCCTGCTCCTGCTCGGGTTCCTTCATTTCCGTATCTTCAGCAGCCGCTTCTATCTCATCCTCACTGCGGATCAGCAACGCGATATCGGCGATAGGCGTATATTCCACCTTAGCCTTCACACGGATCACCGCAGGATCTTTGGGGACAATATAATCCTCCATCGGACTTAAGAAGGCATGGTAAATTCCGGGCAAAAGATCCGCCGCATAGATCACGCCGTCTCTGTCCAGATCCTTATACTGACCCACAGGCTCAGCGTCTCCCTCTCTGAGCAGCGTAACAAAAAACGCATGTCCTTCTACGGGCTTTCCGAGAATATCCACGATCTGAACACGTATATCTTTTTCTATTGATGTTAAAACCAGACTCAAATTTTCGTGATCCGGTACATTCGGCAATGTAATGCCATTTCCTACACTCTGATCAAAGAAAAGCGGATCAGACTCAAATGCGCTCAGCTTATCACCCACCTGAATGCCAAAGGGCGTTTCAAGCCCCAGCCCGGAGGTTTCCTGCCCGGCCTCTGTTTCCTGTTTTTCCTCCTCCGGAAACAAACGCCTTCGAAGCATATCCGCGTTTGCAAAGGCAACCACGGGGAGCACTGCCAGAAATGCGATCAGAACAACCGCAATGGTCCTCAGCCGGACCTTAGAGTCCATCCGCTACCTCCAGCAGATATTGACCATAGGCCGTTTTCTTCAGCGCTTCCGCCAGCGAGATCAGCTGTTCTCTGGAGATAAAGCCTTTCTTAAAAGCGATTTCCTCGATACAGGAAATATAAAGTCCCTGCCTTTTCTGAAACGCCGCCACAAAATCCGACGCATCGAGCAGGGAATCATGCGTGCCCGTATCCAGCCAGGCAAAGCCCCTCCCCAAAAGCTCCACCTTCAGCTGTCCGCTGTCCAGATATGTCTGGTTTACACTCGTGATCTCAAGCTCTCCTCTTGCGGAGGGGGTGATGCTTCTGGCGATGTCCACTACCTGCCCGTCATAAAAATAGAGCCCGGGTACGGCATAATTACTCCTTGGTTCCTTCGGCTTTTCCTCGATGGAAAGCGCATTGCCCTCCCCGTCAAATTCCACCACGCCGTAGTCTCTCGGATCCCTGACATAATAGCCGAAGATCGTGGCGCCCGTCTCCCTGGCAGCCGCCCTTTCCAGGACTCTGGAAAAGCTCTGTCCGTAAAAAATATTATCTCCGAGCACCAGGGCTACGTTATCGCTTTCGATAAAACTCTCTCCAATCAGAAAGGCCTCAGCCAGTCCCCTGGGAGCCTCCTGAATCCGATATTCCAGTCTGAGTCCCAGCTGCGCCCCGTCTCCAAGAAGCGCTTCAAAAACCGGGAGATCCCGCGGTGTGGAGATAATCAGGATTTCCCTGATTCCTGCCAGCATCAGTGTGGACAGGGGATAATAGATCATCGGCTTGTCATACACCGGCAGGATCTGCTTGGAAACAGCCCTTGTCAGCGGATAAAGTCTTGTGCCGGAGCCTCCGGCGAGAATAATTCCTTTCATTTTCCCCTCGCA
>CAMOOZ010000106.1 GCA_946621895.1 uncultured Lachnospiraceae bacterium
AAAACATGAGGAAGTAGCGGGGCAGGGGCCCCGCGGATTCCGAATGTTTTGAGCATGGCGAGAGCGCAAAGCGCGGAGCCATGCGTGGCTTTTTTCATAAGTGGCCTGTGACGGCGAGTCATGAGGTAAGTATGAAAAACGAAAAGCGTAAGGATTATATTTCCTGGGATGAGTATTTCATGGGTGTGGCGATCCTGGCAGGCTTTCGCAGCAAGGATCCGAACACGCCGGTGGGCGCCTGCATCGTCAGCAAAGACCACAAGATCCTGAGCATGGGCTATAACGGTTTTCCGAACGGCTGCGACGACGATGAGTTTCCCTGGGGCAGGGAGGGCGAATTCGGAGAGAGCAAGTACGCTTATGTGACTCATTCGGAGCTGAACGCAATCCTGAACTATCGGGGCGATAACGGAAATCTTGAAGGCGCCACGCTGTATGTGTCACTGTTTCCCTGCAATGAATGTGCCAAGGCGATCATCCAGGCAGGGATCAGGCGGGTCGTTTACCTGAGCGATAAATATGCGGGGGAGCCGATGACCCTCGCTTCACGGCGGATGTTTGAGGCGGCAGGCGTAAGGACCGAGCGCTACGAACCCAGCGGCAGAAGAATTGAGATAGAGCTGTAGGCGGCAGAGATCAGCGCAGTAAGAGACAGGGTCATCGCTGCGGACAGAGATTAAGGCAGTAAGAGGCAGGTTCAGCACTGACGGCTGAGATCAGGACAGCGCACAAACGCAGGGTCAGCGCTGCGGGAAAGGTTTCACACAGAGATAAAGGAGAAAAAAATGGAAACGCGGGAAAGCTACAACCCGGATCCTTCACGCTACGACACGATGCCCTATCTGAGATCGGGGAGAAGCGGTTTAAAGCTGCCCGCCTTTTCCCTCGGACTCTGGCATAATTTCGGCACCGCGGATGATCCCGAAAACATGCGGGCCATGGTCCGGACCGCCTTTGACCGGGGGATCACCCTCTTTGATCTGGCAAATAATTACGGGCCGGAAAACGGCGCGGCCGAGAAGAATTTCGGAAGGCTTCTGGCGGAGGATTTAAAGCCTTATCGGGATGAGCTGCTGATCGCGACGAAGGCCGGCTATGAAATGTGGCCCGGGCCCTACGGCAACTGGGGCTCCAGAAAATATCTGATGGCGAGTCTTGATCAGAGCCTTGCGCGCATGGGCCTGGATTATGTGGATATCTTTTACCATCACAGGATGGATCCCGAGACCCCCCTGGAGGAGACGATGGATGCCCTTTCGGACATCGTCCGTTCCGGGAAAGCGCTTTATATCGGCATTTCCCGTTATGACGCGGATAAGCTGGAGGAGGCGCTGAAGCTTCTGCGGGCAAACCACACGCCCGTCGTGCTTCATCAGGAGCGTTATTCCCTGTTTGACAGGCATATCGAGGAAAACGGCTCCAAGGCGCTTTGCGTGCGGGAGGGGCTTGGCATCACGGCCTTTTCTCCTCTGGCGCAGGGCCTTCTGACCGGAAAATATCTGAACGGAATTCCGGAGGATTCCAGGATGAAGAAGGACGGCCGTTTCCTGCATGCGGAGGACCTCACCGAGGCAAAGCTTTCCGCCATCAGGGCGCTGAACGGGCTGGCCGCGGAGCGGGGCACGACCCTGCCGAAGATGGCGCTTTCCTGGGTATTAAAGCAGGAAGGGGTCGCCTCCGTGATCATCGGGGCCTCGAGACCCGCGCAGATCCTGGAAAACATACAGGCAGCCGGAGAACCGGATTTTTCCCCGGAGGAAAAGGAAAGGATCGAGGCGATATGCAGGAGCGTAACGGCGCAGCGCTGAATGAGCCTGTGCAGAATATGGCCGGGCAAAAAACGGAGGAGGACGCGGTGGGCAGCCGGATCACGCTTTACCGAAAACGCCTGATCCCCGAGGAGATCGTCCCGTTAAAGAGTGATGAGCTGCTGTATGCCGGGGAGGACAGGCTGGTGACCCGCTGGAGGGCGATCCATAAGCGTTCAGACCTGGACCACGGCCTTTCCGTGTACTATCTGAGGGAGGGTTGGAAGGTTTCCCGGTTTTATCTCGAAGACGGAAGCCTGAAGTATACCTACTGTGATATCGTAAAATTTGACCGGGAAGGGGAAAAGCTGATCGTAACCGACCTGCTGGCGGATGTGACGATCGACGGAGAGGGCCGGATCGAGATCCTGGATCTGGATGAGCTGGCCCAGGCCTTCGACCGGGGGCTTATTTCGAAGGCCGAGCTGATCCAGGCACTGAAGCAGTTAAATGCGCTGCTGGCCCGGCTTTACGCGGGTGACTTAAAGGAGCTGGAGGCTCCGATGCTCTGCTTTAGCTGAATTGGCTTTATACCACGGTGTGGTATCGGAGGATTTGTTTGAAAGATCGCACACTATCCCATCGCGTCATTATCCCACTGTTTTTCCTGATCTTCTATCTTTTTTTCTTTTTCCTTGATGGAGCGGTGCTCCATGCGGATTCCTTCAGCTATGTGAACATGGATATTTCCAGGGAGCCGGTCTATCCGCTTTTTCTGGCTTTTCTGCGGGGGATCTTCGGCGAAGGCTTTTATCTGACCGTGGCGAGCCTGCTCCAGAATCTGCTCAATGCATTCTGTTCGGCGTATTTTGCCCTGGTGATCGTCAGGGAATTCAGGCTTGCCTGCCCGGGCTCTGTTTCCCATGGAACCCCCGCCCTGCGGAGGGAGCCGGATGCGGAAGCTGCGCCGGGGAAGGAACCGGAGCCCTGCGCCGTAAAATACCTCCTCTGGCAGGCTGTTCTGGTCTTTATCCTTGCGGCCCCGGTTCTGCTGAACCGTTTCGTTGCCAGGAGAGAGAGCACCTACTCCTGCTCCATCATGACGGAAGCCATCACGATCCCGCTCTGGCTTTTTATCTTTGCGCTGTTTACCGAACTGATGCTGCACGGCAGCAGGAAAAAGCTGCTGCTGACGCTTGTCTGCGTGGCGCTGCTGATCGCCACGCGAAAGCAGATGCTGGTGATGCTGCCGCTGCTCTTTTTCGTGCTCCTTTACGCCTACCGGAAAAAGCTGCCGCCTGTCAAAAGGATTCTTTTTGCGGTTCTTCTGCCGGTGCTCTGTTATCTGGCGGTGAGTGTTTCCGAAAGGGCCTATAACTATGCCCTCCATGGGATTTCCATGGGGCATACGGATTCCAGCAACACCTTTTTCACGATCCTCGTTTACGCCTCAGAAGAGGGAGATGAGGCTTACCTTCCGGAGAATGAGGAGCAGTTTATCCGGATTGAAAACGGAGACGACCCCGCGATCTGGCTTTCCTCCCGGGAAACAGCGGAGCTCTACCGGGAGCTTACGGCAAAGGCCAGGGAAAAGCGGCTTACGATGGATTTCGCGGGAGAAAACCCCGAGGAGCATTTTTCCGGCAGTTATGACGCCATCGCGATCGAACTGACCCAGCCTATGCTGGAGGACTGGCTGAAGGCGCGGGGGATCGAAAGCAATGAGGCAAAGGCCATGGGAGCCGATGCACTGAGGGCGAAGCTGCTTGCCGTGATCGCGCCCCATAAGCCTGGCAGAATCCTGAGGGTCTTCAGTGTCTCATTTCTGCATGGACTCTGTCTGACCGTGGCCAGAGGAGGAAAACTCTTCGGGTTTTATGCACTGCTTGTTTATTCGGCATTTCTGGCGC
>CAMOOZ010000107.1 GCA_946621895.1 uncultured Lachnospiraceae bacterium
CCACTTTCCTTTTTTGTAGGAGTCGCTGAAATCGGGATGGCCGAAGAAGCAGCCGACAAAGCAGCCTGTGGCACAGGCGACATACCGGTCCTCATCGCCGTCAAATGGATAAAAGGATCTCCCGTTATAGGTCACAAATTCCAGCAGGGAGCAGTTCCGGAAAGAATACTGTCCGATCTTTTTCAGTGTGGAGGGCATCGCCAGGGTTTCCAGGGCATCGCAGTACTGGAAGCAATAATCGCCGATCTCGGTCACCCCGCTCTCGATGGTAACGGTTTTCAGGTATTTGTTGTTCGCAAAGGAATTTTTGGAGATCACCTTTACGTTTCCGGGGATCGTCAGCTCCGTCAGCTTCGTGTTTCGGAACACCCCTTCCTCAAACGTGGTAATGGTGGAGGGAAGGGAAAGCTTTTCAATCGCGCTGTTTTGACCCACCCATGCACCGATGGTGGTCACCGTAACGCCGTCGATCTTCTCCGGGATCACGGCCTCCGTCACGTCCTTTTCAAACCAGGTGATGGTGCCGGTGCTCGTATCAAACTGCACACGGCCGCCCACGATGCCGTCCACCGTATACATTTTACCGGAAGAACCCAGGGCTTCTTCCACAGCCGCCGCAGCTGCGCCCTCCTCCTCCGCGCCCTCTTCAGACTCTTCGGGTTCCTCAAATACATCGCCATCCGCTTCCACAGCAACCGTGTCCTGCTCCGAAAATGCTGCCGGCTCCTCCAGGGTGCTGTCCTGCTCCGGCAATGCTGCCGCCTCCTCCGGGGCAGTGTCCTGCTCCGGCAATGCTGCCGCCTCCTCCGGGGCAGCGTCCTGCTCCGAAAATACAGCCGCCTCCTTCAGGGCAGGCGGCTCGGCACCATACACCAAAAGGCCGGAGCTCCCGAAGGTGCCAAATACCATGGCAAAGCTCATCAGAATCGCTGTCCCTTTTCGTTTCATGCTTTCTTTCATCTTCCCTCCTCCCTCGTCCGGTATCTGTTCAGCCCGCCCGAAAAATACCTCGATCTCGAACATGGAGCTGTAAAGATACCCTGTTCGTATTGGTGAATCCGTATCACTGCTGCTTATCCAAAACGAATTAAATAAATTCGTTTTGGATATCGTCGCTCACAGAATAATTGCCGGTTTGAGCAAGCTCAAACCGCAATTGCTTTGTTCGCTTACTATAAATCGAGCGCAGGCGGATGCCTGGCTTGTCCTGAACTGCCATAAGCTTATCGTTTTACCCCTACTATAATCCTTATCCCATGAAGGGAATACGTACTTTAGGGCAGAAAAACGTTACTTTTCACCGTCGATCCTGCACTTTAGTACATATTCCTTTCCGATGAGATATGGCATAATTTAACAAATATGCTTAGCAAGCGCCAAAGAAAAAAAACACTTTGCCTGATGGAGGTTTAAGATGATGAATAAGGTTCTCGCAGTCATATTTGCCGTGCTGTTTGTGTTTAACGCGTTTCTGTGCGTCAAAAGCCTGGTCGATTCAGGCAAGGGACAGGGCGCTTTGGCCGATGCGGCCTTCATCAATGACGGCATCTTGGATGAAGCCAACGAAGGGAAGCTGGTTGTGGTCACCGGAGCTCTCTCGACAGCGGCTGAGGCCTTTGACGATATCACCGGGCTGACCCTTGAATCGCCGCTGGCAGCGAAGCAGACGGAAACCATGAACGAGGTGTATTACGACAGGGAGAGCAATAACAGGATCACCACTCCTGATCTGGCGCTTCCCACACTTGAGTTCAACAAAAGATACAGGGTGGAGGATCATTGGACGCCCGAACCGGTGGAATATGTCTATGGAGAAGCCCGGGTCGGGGATTTTTCCCTTGCGAAAGAGATACTTATCCCGCTTCTGAATGCGGAAAAGCTGGGAATAGAGACCTTCTGGCAGGATGAGCTGGATAACAGCACATACGGCTACTACTTTGAAGGAGACGATATTTTCTTTACCCTTTCCGATCCGGATCATTTTGAAGAGGGAGATCAGCGGATATCCTATCGCGGCGTCAGCATTAAGGATAATTCCGTTTATACCATCATTGGCATACAGAAAGGCGGATATCTGGAGCGGCCTGATGCTGCGGGAATCTCCACCTGGATCTATGAGGGGGAAAAGACCTCTTCAGATCTGCAGGCGGGGGTATCCGGGGACGGGGTGATGGCTGCGGTGTTTTTCGGCGTTTTCGCTGTCCTGTTCCTTGTTCTTGCGCTGTGGAAATTTGAACTCTTTGATAAGCTTAAGAGTACCGGCACAAAGCCCGGAAGCTGCGGGAAGGACCCGTTGAAATAGTAAGGATCACCCGCCGGAGGTTCTAATTCAGTCCGGGATCACCAGGCCGCCGGTTCTTGCCTTGACCGCCAGCTCCAGCCGGGAACGGAAGCCGGTTTTCTGTATCATATTTGTGATATGCATTTTCACTGTTCTTTCCGAGATGCCGAGCTTTTCCGCAATTTCCTTATTGGAGGCGCCGTCGGTAAGCTCACGCAAAACCTCCGTCTCCTTGCCGGTGAATTCGGTACTGACGGCATTTCCCAGCCTGATTAATGGAGGGTGGACAGGGTAAACAGATTCCCCCTCCATTGTGCGTTTCATGATCTCGAGAATGGGCTGCTCCTGCACCTCCTTATACCAGAAGCTCTCCACGCCGATGGAATGTGCCCTTTTGATATAGGAAAGCTCGGGCATCGAGGTGATGATGATGATCTTTGTCTCCGGCCGGATATCCTTGATCTTTTTCGCGGCAATCAGGCCGTTAGCGCCTTCCTTCATCACCACATCCAGGATCACCAGATCCACATATTTTTTCCCGATGTATTCCACTGCCGCGTCTGCAGAGGAAAGGGAGGCGGCAAGCTCAAATTCGTCACTTCCCGCGATGGCATTTTCAAATACCTGTCTCGAGATTAAAAAATCATCTGCAATAAGCACTCTGTAAGACATATATTCCCTCTAAAATCAAATATCGATTCGATTTTACATGCTTTTTACCCCTTTGGCAGGTTCAGCACCAGCCGGAAATCGGGGTCGGTTTCCACGATCATGCTGCCCCCAAGGGCTTCTGCCTGCTTTCGAAGATTTAAGAGGCCTCCGGTTTCCTCCACTGCTGATTGTCTGCTTTCGCCGTCATTACGAAACGAGAGCACATAAGCATCGCTGCTTTCCATTGAACGGATAAAGGCCTTCTTCCCTGTCGTATGCTTTCCCACATTGCTGATGTGAAC
>CAMOOZ010000108.1 GCA_946621895.1 uncultured Lachnospiraceae bacterium
ATAGCTGATCGCGCTTTTCAGGCGCTGCAGCTCTTTTTCCGAAGCCTCCGGCATATCCTTTTCCAAAAGCTCGGAAAGCGTGATCAGACATGCGCCGATATCGTTGTGGACGCGGATCTTTAAGTTCAGCGTTTCCTGCTCCCTGATCCGGTCGGAAAGCCGTTCATACATTTCCTGCAGCTGCTCGTTTGTCTTCAGCAGCTCCTGATTGCCCAGCTTCAGGTTTTCATTGCCCAGCACCAGCTCCGTGACCTCAAAGCCTGTCAGCTGGGTATAGCCCTTCAGGCGTTCCCCCTTCAGAGAGGTTCTTTCAAAGCGCCAGATCCTGCTGTCAGGGAAAAGGTAGAGCGCGGAGGATCCCGCGGCTTCATCGGCTGCGCCGCGAAAAAGCCTGCTGTGGATGCCATCGGCAAGCTCCCGCATGTCTGCGGGGAATCTGCCGAAGAGGGCGGCGGAGAGCTCGCCCATTTTGCGGTTGATCAGGATGATGCGTCCGTTTTCGTCCGCAAAGCAGAGCGCCGGCGCGAGGTCGTCCACGGCCTGCCGGACAGACAGGGGGGAGAGGGTGTCCGCCGCGCGCCTGTGCTCCCCAAGCGCGCAAAAAAGGCTCCAGACAAGCACTCCCGCAGAGAGGGGAATAAGCCAAAGCCAGGGAAACGGCAGGGCATAAGCCGGCTCAACCGCTGCCGCCGACATATAGGAAAGCAGCGGCAAAAGCAAGGTAAACAGGATAAGCGGCAAAAGCCTCTTTCGCAGCGGGCAGCCGCCGATCCCCTGATAAATGCACAGAAACATGACTCCTGCGCAGGCGAGAAAAAGACCGCCTGTCAGAAGCAGCCGGATCTCTGTGGGCGGAAAAGAAATAAGTGCGCTCAGGGTTTGCTCCTTTCTGTGGCAATTTCATTATAGTCCAGGAGGCTTCCCCATTTCCACTGCCCCGATGCGTATGTTTTTTCCCTTTTCTGTCTGTTATAATGGACGAGGTTTTGTACAGATCGTAAGGAGCCCGGCGGGAACAGTGCTTTTGCCGCCGGACTTCGAAGCGGAGCGGAAAGGCGTTGCCGTCCGCCCCGGGTGCTCGGGCTGCAGGCTGCAGCGATGGAGGTATGGGCATGGCAGACAAAACGGTGATCGACGGCCAGGGCCGGGTGATCAATGAGGAAGAACAGGGAAAAGGCAAGCGGGGGGACCCGTTTCCCCATATGCAGGGCAGCAGGGGAGGAGGAAAGGGGAAGCTCGGGCGCATTCTCCGGATCGTTTTCGGCGTGATCCTGGGGCTGCTTATTCTGGTGACTCTTTGGGACGGCTTTTACAGCGTCGACGAGCAGGAAAACGCGGTGGTCACGATGTTCGGCTCCGTGATCCGCACGGACACCGCAGGCCTTTACTTCAAGATCCCCTGGATCCAGAAGGTGCATCTGGTGGACATGACCACCCACGGGACAGGCGTGGGCTATGCGCTTAACTCCACCGCGCAGAACATTCAGGATTCCTCCAGCGGGGTCATGATCACCTCGGATTTTAATCTGCTGAATATCGATTTTTATCTGGAATACCGGGTCTCGGATCCCGTGGCCTATCTGTATAATTCCGATGAGCCGGAAACAGTCCTCTCCAACATCGCGCTCTCCAGCATCCGTTCCGTGGTGCTCAATTATACCGTGGACGAGGCGATGACCACGGCCAAGGGGCAGATCCAGGCCGAGGTGAAGGCGGACATGGTGAGGGAGCTGGAGGAGCACAATATCGGGCTCTCCATCCTGAATATCACCGTGCAGGATTCGGAGCCGCCCACGGAGGAGATCATCGCGGCGTTTAAGTCCGTGGAAACGGCCAAGCAGGGCGCGGACACCTCAAAGAATAATGCGCTGGCCTATCAGAGCACGGAGCTGCCGAAGGCGGAGGCCGACGCGGACAAGATCATTCAGGCGGCGGAGGCGGAAAAGGCCGCCAGGATCGCCGAGGCGGAGGGCCAGGCCTCCCGTTTTGAGGCGCTTTACGCGGAGTATAGCCGGTATCCGCTGATCACGAAGAAGAGAATGTATTATGAGGCGCTGGAGGAAGCGCTGCCGGGCCTTAAGGTGATCATCACGGATGGCGGCACGCAGACGATGCTGCCTTTGGAGAGCTTTACCGGCGGAAGCCTCTCGGGCGTTTCCGGCATGCAGCAGGCAGCGCAGGACAGCGCGGAAGCAGCTCCCGCGGAGGAGGAAAGTGAGGTGGCGGAATGAAAAAACAGATCCTTCTGGCAGCGGTGCCGGTGATTTTGATCGTGCTTGTTTTTCTCGGGCTCAATGCGACCTATGTGGTGGAATACAATACCTTCGGGATCATCAAGGAATTTGACCGGATCACGGGGGTGCAGACCGAGCCCGGGCTTCACTTCAAGCTTCCCTTTATCCAGTCCACCCAGGCGGTCTATGCCGGCAGGCGGATCTATGATATCCCGGCCAGCGATGTCATCACAAAGGACAAGAAATCCATGATCGCGGACGACTATGTGATCTGGCAGGTGACGGACGCCACGAGATATTATCAGACCCTCGGAGCCGTGGCCGCGCGGGCGGAGGAGCGCATCGACGCCGCCGTTTACAACGCGACGAAAAACACGATCTCCTCGATGTCCCAGGACGAGGTGATCGCTGCCAGAGGCATTGAGCTGACCCGCCTGATCACGGAGGAATCCAACTCCGATATCACGGATTACGGCTTAAGGATCCTGACGGCGGAGATCAAGGCCCTCGACCTTCCCGATGACAATAAGGAAGCGGTCTATGCGAGAATGATCTCCGAGCGGGAAAACATTGCCGCCAGCTACAAGGCCCAGGGCAATGCCGAGGCGCAGAAGATCAGGAATGAAACGGACAGGAAAACCGCCGTCACGAGGGCGGATGCGCAGAGGGAGGCGGAAAAGCTGATCGCAGAGGGCGAGGCGGAGTATATGAAGATCCTCTCCAGCGCCTATAACGATCCGGAAAAGGCGGATTTCTATAACTTCACCCGCAGCCTGGATGCGCTGAAGGAATCCCTGAAGGGGGATAAGACTTTGATCCTGGACAAGGATTCGGAGCTTGCGCGGATCCTTTACGGCCTGAATCCGTAAAAAAAATCAGCCACGGGAAAACAGATTTCCCGTGGCTGATCGCATTTTCATGGCAGGCGCGGCGTAAGGTGTTTTGCTGCTTCGGCGAGCAAAGTGCGACTTCGTCTTCCCTGCTCGATTCCTGTGAAATGGTTTTACAGCAGGTGCGCGCGCAGCTCCTCCCCGCTCTTTTCGGAAAGGTATGCCGGCGGGACATCCAGCATGGTCTTGCAGCCCTTTTGTCCCTCCGAGGAGAGGCGGAAGGCCGCCCTGGCACAGGCGATGAGCACGCTTGTCGTAAACTCCGGATTGGAATCCAGCTTTAAGCTGTACTCGATGATATGCGTATGCTCCTTATTTAAGCCCGTCTTTCCGCTGCGGAACACAAAGCCGCCGTGGGCCATGCCGCTGTGATTTTTTGCAAGCTCCTCCTCGCTGATGAAGTGCACCACCGTGTCAT
>CAMOOZ010000109.1 GCA_946621895.1 uncultured Lachnospiraceae bacterium
AGAAAGCCTCCATGGACAAGGTGCTCGCGAACGCCGAGATCAAGACCATGATCAACGCCTTTGGCTGCGGCTTTTCCGAGGGCTACGGCAATGATTTTGATATCACTAAGCTGCGCTATGACAAGATCATCATCATGGCCGATGCGGATGTGGACGGGGCGCATATCTCCACGCTGCTTTTGACGCTGTTTTACCGCTTCATGCCGGAGCTGATCTATGAAGGGCATGTTTACATCGCGATGCCGCCGCTGTATAAGGTGATCCCCTCCAGGGGAGGAAAAGAGGAATATCTCTACGACGACAAGGCGCTGGAAAAATACCGGAAGACCCACAAATCGCCGTTTACCCTGCAGCGCTATAAGGGTCTGGGGGAGATGGACGCAGAGCAGCTCTGGGAGACGACGCTGGATCCGGAGCGGCGCAAGCTTAAATCCGTGGCGATCGAGGATGCGATGCAGGCCACAAAGATGACCGAGCTTTTGATGGGAACAGAGGTGGCGCCCCGGAAGGCCTTCATCTACGATCACGCGAGAGAGGCACTGCTGGATGTTTAGTTGACATAAAATAGACGGCAGCACGGTTAAGATTTACATCACATTGCAGGAGTAAAATGGAAGAGCAGATCATCAAAACAGAGTATTCGGAGGAAATGCAGCGCTCCTATATCGATTACGCGATGAGCGTGATCATCGCCAGGGCGCTGCCGGATGTGCGGGACGGCTTAAAGCCGGTGCAGCGCCGCACCCTTTATGATATGAACGAGCTGGGACTGCGTCCCGATGGCCCCTACAGAAAGAGCGCCCGTATCGTCGGGGATACGATGGGAAAATACCACCCCCACGGCGATGCCTCGATCTATGACGCGCTGGTCGTGATGACGCAGGATTTCAAAAAGGGCATTCCCCTGGTGGATGGCCACGGCAACTTCGGCAATATCGAGGGGGACGGCGCCGCCGCGATGCGTTATACCGAAGCCAGGCTTGCGAAGATCACGCAGGAGGCCTTTCTGGCCGATCTGGATAAGGATGTGGTGGATTTCGGTCCCAACTTTGACGAGACGGAGCAGGAGCCCTTGGTGCTTCCCGTAAAGCTCCCGAATTTCCTGGTGAACGGCTCGGAAGGCATCGCCGTTGGCATGGCCACGAACACCCCGCCCCATAATCTGGGGGAGGTCGTGGATGCGATGATGGCCTATATGGAAAACCCGGAGATCACGACGGAGCAGCTGATGCAGCTGCTGCCCGGACCGGATTTTCCCACCGGCGGGATCGTGATCAACCGCGCCGATCTGAGGGATATCTATGAAACCGGCCAGGGGAAGCTGCGGCTTCGGGGAAGATGCGAGGTGGAAAAGGGGAAAAGCGGCCATATTAAGCTCGTGGTCACGGAGATCCCCTACACGATGATCGGCGCCGGCATCGGGAAATTTTTACAGGATGTGGCGGACCTGTCCGAAAGCAGGCTGTCCGGCGATATCATTGATATTTCGAACCAGAGTTCGAAGGAGGGGATCCGCATCGTGATCGAATTAAAGCGCGACACGGATGTGGAGAACTTCAAAAACCTGCTCTATAAAAAGACCCGGCTGGAGGACACCTTCGGGGTGAACATGCTGGCGATCCGCGAGGGCCGCCCCGAGACCTTAAGCCTAAAGCAGGTGCTGAAGGCCAGTGTGGATTTCCAGTATGAGGTCAACACGCGCAAATACACGAATCTCCTTGCAAAGGAGCAGGAAAAGCGGGAGGTGCAGGAGGGACTGATCAGGGCCTGCAATGTGATCGACCTGATCATCGAGATCCTCCGGGGCTCAAAGGACAGGCCCATGGCAAAGGCCTGCCTGGTGGACGGGGTCACGACGGGGATAAAATTCAAGGCAAAGGAATCCGCGCTGATGGCGGCCCAGCTGCATTTCACCGAGCGCCAGGCGGACGCGATCCTGGAAATGCGCCTCTACCGCCTGATCGGCCTGGAGATCAACGCGTTAAACAAACAGCATGAGGAGACCCTCGCGAAGATCTTCCGTTATGAGGATATCCTGGAGAGCCGGGATTCCATGACAAAGGTCATCGAAGGGGAGCTGCTGGAGTTAAAGAAAAAATTCGGCAGAAAGCGCCTCACGGAGCTGACGGACGCGCAGGAAGCGGTCTTTGAAATAAAGGGGCCGGAGGAGATGGATGTCTGGTTTCTGATGGACCGCTTCGGCTACTGCAGGCTCATCGACGAGGCCACCTATCAGCGGAATAAGGAGACCGCAGAGGAGGAATTTACCTTCTGCGTGCCGGTCAAGAACACGGGCAGGATCTGCCTCTTTACCGATTCCGGTGAGCTGCATACGGTGAAGGCGTCAGATCTGCCCATGGGAAAATTCCGGGACAAGGGCGTGCCGCTTGACAATGTGTCGAATTACGCGTCAGGCAAGGCGGAGATCATCTATGCGGCGGGACAGAAGAGCCTGAATGTGTGCAGGCTGGTGTTTGTGACGAAAAAGGGCAATATCAAGATCGTGGACGGCGGCGAGTTCGATGTGAGCAAGAAGACCGTGGCCGCCACAAAGCTTGCGGAGGGGGATCTGCTGCTGTCCGTCCGCGCGCTGACAGAGGAAAACCAGATCCTTCTGCTCTCCGAAAACGGGTATCTGCTCCGTTTCCCCATCGAGGATATCTCGCAGATGAAGAAGAATTCCGTGGGCGTCAGGGGGATGCGGCTGGGAGCGAACGATTCGCTGAAGGAGGTGCATTATCTGAATCCCTTCGGCATGGACGAGCGGGGAAGCTCCGGCTTTACCTATAACGAAACAATGGTGGATTATTCAAGAGTGAAGCTCCAGTCCAGGGATGGCAAGGGCAGCAGGTTGAAGGTATGAGAGTGATCGCGGGAGAATGCCGTTCCCTCCCCTTAAAAACCCCGAAGGGAGAGGG
>CAMOOZ010000110.1 GCA_946621895.1 uncultured Lachnospiraceae bacterium
ATGTTCATTTTGTATTTACAAGGGAGGGCTTCCAGTATGGGCCGTATTCCACGCCCCCGGCGGCCTCCGGTGTTTCCTCCGCAGACGGATAGGTCCAGTATTCATTGATATAGGGCTTTATCGACTTATTCGGTCCCTCTTCCGGGAAACGGCTCCCGTCCCATCTCGCGCCCAGGATCCCGAAAAGCAGCTGCAGCACGCCGCCCATGTGGAATGCGCTTTTCCCAAGCCTGCCTCTGATCATCGCGGCCAGCGGAAAGCCGTAGGCTCCGCAGCCAAGCAGCGCGATATCAAAATCAAGGGCCGAGATCTCGCGAAACTGATGCTCCAGCGCGGTAAAAAAGTCCGGAAAATCCGGATCCCGGTATTCCCCGATGGTGAACATGGAGCGATAGGTGATAAGCTCGAACTCCGGAAGGATCTCCGTTTTCGGAAACAGCTTTTCCCGCCGATCATACTGGCTGCTGATGGTCTGCGAAAAGGGATTGACCACAAGCACCCTTTTTCCCTTCAGCGCCCCGCTCCAGGGGGGATCGAAGAGCCAGGGGCTGGCCAGCCCGATATTCGGGACCCAGTACATGCTCTTTTTCCCAAAGCGCTTTGCGAAATAGTTTTCAAAAGGTTCTCCGGAGCAGAGCAGAAAATCCGTTTCGGCAAGCGCCTCCTGCATCATGGAAAGGAAGCACTCTCCCGTTTCCCTTGTCGGGGGAAAGACGCCGGCGCAGTTTTTTAAGCTCTCCAGAATCTGCGGATAGTTTTCCTGTCTTTCAAAATAGAAATTGCGCATCGCGGAAAGCTCAAAAAAACCAAAGCGCCCCACGAAAAAGGGGCTGTCCTCCCGAAGCATCCGGTAAATCAGCGTATTCGCCTCCCTGCCGCGAAGCCCCTTTCTTGCGCAATAGGGATAGCTGGCCGCACCCCAGCGCCTCCTGATGGGCTGAATACCGTTTCTTATCCTGTTTTCCGCTCCATAGAGCAGGTAGGCAAGAGAATGCTTCAAGCGCTTATCTGCTCCTTTCCTTTTTCGCTTTGGGATACGCTGTCGGAAACAGTCATCCCGGCCAGCATAAAGGGAAACCAGGACATCTGCGTGGAGGCGATGGCGGAATAGCTGATCCCATAGCCCAGCAGCAGGAAATGGGTTGCCAGCACAAGATAAAACAGGCCTCTGTCCTTCACCCTTCGCAGGGAAAAGAGAATAACACCCTCAAAGGCGATAAAGCACAGAAGCCCGATATAGCCGTTGCAGTAAAACAGAAGAAAATAGAGGCTGTGGGCTTCGGAGGCGACAAAGCCGGATAAAAACAGGGAATCCGCTCCCCAGCCCTTTCCAAACAAACGCTGCCAGAGCGGGGCGGCATTCAGATCCTCCCACATCGCGGGCCACACCTCACCCCGGGCATGCAGGATCCCCCGGTGCTCCGCGGCATGCTGCAGGATGGCAGCCGGATTCGGCAAAAAGCTCCCGGTAAGCGCATAGGAATAGATCAGAGTAAACCCGATCCCGGTGATCAGCAGGATCCCTCCCGCAGCGCCCAGTATCCGGATATTCAGCCGGATCGGCACTCCTCTCCTTTTTTCCAGCAAAAACAGCGCCAGCAGAAAATACAGGGGCAGCAGCATGACCCAGCCGCTGCGGGAAAGGGAATACAGGCAAAGGTAGGGGACGGCGAAAAGCACCGTCAGCCATTTCAGCCACCGATCCCTCCCCCAGATCACGATAAACGCAGCCCCCAGCAATGCGGCATAGGAGAGATCCGTTTTAAAATAATAGAACTCCCCGCTGTTATCCATTCCCTGAAAAAGCCCTCCGGTGCGGATGATGCGGTGGGCCACATTCAGCCAGATCACCAGGTAGGAGGAAAACACCACCGCGCCGTGGCATTCGCCGATCCGTTCCCTGTACACCCTGCCGACAAAATAGATCAGATACGCCGAAAGCACCTTGAACATCGGCCTGTAGGCATCCGGGTTCTGAAAAAAGCCGAAAATGGCCACACCTGCCAGGACAAGCACGAGATAGTCCGGCAGCGCCAGGTTTTTCGGCGAGGAATGCACCAGGATCAGCTGATAGGCAAGCATAACGATCAGCATCCCGAGGATCAGATAATCCAGGATGGCGAAGGAATAGAACATATCCACGATCTGTTTTGCAAAAAGAAATAACGGCATGCGGCATCATCCTTTCATCAGCTTGTTCCGGACACGTCTGAAGCCATAGGTCAGACGGCAGTAGGCCCTGTCATAGGCTTTATTCTCCTCACGCCTGTCCGGATGCTTCAGCGGGAAGGAAAGCCGTCCCACCCCGGCAATCTCCCGGAAGCGGTCCTTCGTATGGGTGGCGTCCTCCCTGCCGCAGCCGATATTATTCACCAGATTGGCAGAAGGCACGATCCCGGTGCCGTATTTTAGCACCGTGAACAGCCACTGCATGTCCCAGGTGTCCACCCTGCCGTCATATACCCCCCGGGCGTCCCTGGAAAAGAGCGCAAACTCCGGAAAGGAAAACAGTTTTTTCAGCTCCGGCCGGCTTTTCCATTCCGGCCAGTCCTTCATTTCAATGTCATATTTCTCCCAGGCCCTTCGCCAGGACCCCCAGCCCCAGATGCTGGCAAATTTGGAGAAAAGATAGGAATCCGGCATGGAAAACTCCGGCAGGTTCAGCGTGCCCGAAACGAGAAAAACCTCGGGATCATCCCGATAGCGCAGGAGATTTTCCTGTTCAAAGGCAAAAAAATCCGCCTCCGGCACGCAGTCGTCCTCCAGAATAATGGCCATTTCCTCCTGCCGGAACACCTCCGTGATCCCGGAGGCCATCCGCTTTTTGCAGCCCATATTCTGCTCCGCGTACACCGGGGTCAGGCTGCAGTCCCAGTCGATTCCCTCCTCCACCAGCCGCCTGCAGGCCTCAACCTTCTCCTTTTCCCCTTCTCTGCCTGCTCTCGGGCCGTCGGAGACCAGATAAAGACGCTTCGGCTTTGCCTGTCTGATCCTGGCAAAAACCTCCGCGGTCGTATCCGGCCGGTTGAACACCATAAAGGCCACCGGTATCTCTAATCGAAAATCCTTCACCTTAAACGGAACCCTTTCCTGAAAGCACCACGCCGAAGGTCTTGATCAAAAGCTTGATATCCAGACCCAGGCTCCAGTGATCGATGTAGTCCAGATCATAACGGACCACATCCTCAAAATCATCCACGACCCCTCTGCCATAGACCTGCCACATCCCGGTAAGCCCCGGGGTCACGCTCATTCTGCGGCGGTAATAAAGATTATACCGTTCAAATTCATCCACGGTGGGGGGCCTTGTCCCCACCAGGCTCATGGAGCCTGTCAGCACATTATAGAACTGGGGCAGCTCGTCCAGGCTGGTCTTTCTTAAGAATTTTCCCACCCGCGTGATCCGGGGGTCGTCCTCCATCTTGAACATCAGCCCCTTCATTTCATTCTGCGCTTCCAGCGCCTTCTTTCTTTCCTCCGCGTCCATGAACATGGAACGGAATTTATAGATCCGGAAGCGCCTGCCGTTCTTTCCGATCCTCTCCTGTGAGAAAAAAACGGGCCCGGGAGAATCCAGCCTGATCGCCAGCGCGATAAAGGGCGTTAACAGCCCCGTAATGATAAGCCCTGCCAGGCCTCCAAAAATGTCCAGCAGCCTTTTTAAGAAAAGCTGCCTTGGATCCAGTGTCTTGATCGCATAGGAGATCACGGAAAAGCCCGCGAAATCCTGGATGAATCTTTCCGAAGCCGCCCCGTCCAGGATATCCACATTATAATGACACAAAAGCCCCATGCTCTCGAAGCTGATGATCATTTCCTTCACATCATCCTTTCGCGCGCCGGGCAGATCCAGAAGCACCTCATCCAGCGGCAGCTGGCGGGTGATCTCCAAAAGCTCCTGCACCCCCTCCTTTAAGGGCTCCTCCGCCGTTTCCCCCTCGGGGGTCTCCCGGATAAACACCCCGTTTTTCCCGTCGAGCAGGGCCGCTGCCGTAACATTCAGGCTCCACCCCTCTTTGCCGCGAAGCCTTGCAAGATCCTCCTGGAGCCTGCTCTTGTGGGTCACCAGCAAAAGCTTTGTCGTTTTTTCATCCCTGCGGGAGCGCCGCAGAATAAATGTACGAAGGGCCACATGGCCGAAAAAGGTCATGAACAGCTCAAGACATCCGAAAACGCCGAAGATCATCCGGGAAAAGCCCCGGATCTCATTCTGCAAAAAAAGCAGCAGCAGAAGCCCCAGCGTCAGAAAAAGCGTATACCGGAGAACCTCCGTAAACTCCGCATAAAGACCTCTGATGAAAAAATGCCTGTTTCCGTTGAAAAACAGCTTATATAAGATCAGTAAAAGGAAAAGATCCGCATAGCCCCTCGAGTGCACATCCCCGATCACTCCCTCCTCCGGCGGCAGCGTAGATCTGATCAGCACAGCCAGAAAAAAGGCCAGCATCGTGATGGCGATATCCAGGAGCAGAACGCGGTAGGTTCCGGCAGTTTCCTTTCTCCCCCCTCCGTCATGGTTCATTGTTTTTCCACGCCCTCAATGGTGCACTTAACATATCTTTTTCATACAGCAGCATGCCCATCAGGAGGATCAGGGGATTCCTCCCGAGGATCGGAGAGACCAGATGAGCCTCAAACAGTGTATATACCGCCAGCGAAAGGATCATCAGCGCGGAAGCATATTCCTTCTCCCTCAGGCTAAAGTATAACCCATATAAGCCCAAAAGGCACGCACAAAGCGCCGGAACAAAGCCATACCAGTAAAACAGCCGGACAAAGCCCATGTCCAGCTCCGAAGTATTTAACGGCGCGCCGAACAGGCCCCAGTCGGAAAGGTTTGCCGTCTGAAAGGCTGCCTGGATCCTGCCGTTTGTGTAGTAGTTTAAATCCCACCAGAAGGGATCCCTGATATCCTGCCTTGCCGCGCAGGCAACGGAAAAAAGGATAATGCTCAGAAAGACCCCGGCCCCGAGAAAGGCTGCCGCCCGTCCCGGACGCCCGTACTTCCCTGAATGCCGCGAAGCGGCAGCCTGAGGCATATCTGCGAATGCAGATATGCCGATAGGATCAGTGCAATTTGAGCCGCCTGCGGCACAAATGCGGGTATGGAAAATCGAATATCGATTCGATTTTCTATACTTTTCTTTCAGCTTAAGCACCGCCGCAAGCACCAGAGAAAATACCGCTCCCAAAAAGCCCATTCTGGAATCCGTCAGCAGAAAAAGCCCCAGCTGCGCGAGAAAAAGCAGCAGCAGATGACAGAGCTTAAGCTTTTCAAAAAAAACAAACAGCGCCAGCACCGTCAGCATAAGCGCCATGCAGTGCAGGGCATTGGGATGGCCCATCCCGAGACAGTACCGAACCTCATATCCGGCCGCATCTCCGCCGCGGTAAACGGTCCCCAAAGCTACTTTTCCGAAGATCCCCAGCACGGACAGCGAGGCGAGCACGGCACAGCCCAGGCAGTTCAGCAGGAAATAAACCTTCATTACCTTTTTCATCTCCATGCCTTTGCAGGCGGCGATCCAGGCAATGATCCTGAGCATCTCGTTTCTGCCGCACATTTTCCAGGAAATGATCCCCAGAACGGTAAAAACAGCCAGGCAGATCCATTCCTTCGCCGGGCGCTTCACGGTCAGGACGCGAAAAAGGGTCAGACAGAAAACAACCCGGAAATACGCCCCGTCCCAAAAGGGCGTGAGCTCCGATTTATCCCAGAAGACATAGAACACCTCCAGCAGCAGCGCAAGATAAAACACTGCTTCAGAGAGGGCCTTCAGCTTTGGGTTATCGATAAATCGCGTCATAATCATAATGCAGATAATAGTCCCGGCAGCGGCGGATATGCTCCTGATAATTCCCGGCGGTAAGCTCCCCCTCACCCGCTTTGATCCATTGGAGGATCATGGAATTCACCTCGGCGCTGTAATGCTCCTTGTCCCGGTAAAGCTCCAGATCCTCCATGATCTCATGATGATCATAAAAGCAGTAGAGGGAAACATTTTCGTGGGAGAGCAGCTCCTTTGTCACCCTTTCCTCCGCGATAAAGATCTCCTCCAGGCGCCCCTCCCTGTACCAGTCGTCAAAGGCCACGATGCTGTACGGGGTATAGAAAAAAATGAAGTGAACCCCGGGATGCTCCGTTGTCAGCGGGATGAAAATGTTTTCTATCGTTCCCCGAAGCAGGCCCTCGTCCTCCTCTGTCAGCGCATGCTGCATGGGCTTTATCTCCTCCCTGCGGGCATAACCGCTTCTTAAGATCGCATCCAGCCCGGTGTCCGCCTCCCAGGCAGAATACTCATCAAAGCTCGTGGTGGGCTCGCCCCTGAAGGTCCTCGTCAGATTAAACAGCAGCCCGCGGTAAAGGATATCCTTGTTCCAGAGATAAGAGGAATCATTGAAGGGATCATCGTCATAGAGATAATCCGGCTGATCCCCATATTGATCCCAGTCCCAGGCCCGGATCAGTCCCGCGAAATCAATGGGCATCAGCACGGTCTTACATTCAGGATTGCGGGCAAGGCATCTTTCCAGATTCGCCTTCAGCTCCTTAAAGCCCGCGCCCGCGAAAGGGAGCTTTACGGAATGCACGCCGAAAAGAGCGTCAAACTCCGTGGTCTTGAAATTCTGGGACATCGAGGTGCCCGTGATCATCGCATCATAATCAAAATGGCGCCCGATCCCGTCGTTGACATAGCGTTCCTCATACAGCCTGTAGGACAGGCCGGGAACAGGGCCGTGATAATGAAAGTACGGATCGAACAGGATCATCACCGCCGCCCACAGCATAAGCGGCACGATCAGGACGAGCAATAAGGTTTTCAGATACTTCTCCGGCTTCAAGCGCTTTTCCTCTCCTAGAAATTAAAATACAAAAACTCGGTGATGCTGGACAGTGAGACGATACACCATAACAGCAGCCCTGCCGTCAGGAAAAGCTCCCTTTTGCGAAAGGCAAAGCTCTCCATCTTCTCCCGGACATTTTTTGTGAAAAACACCAGGACAAGGCAGAAAAAAAGGAAGAGATAAAGGGGCAGCGCGGGGAAATCGGTAAACAGGCCGTTTAATCCTGCCCTGGAAAGCAGCGTCACCTCCAGGTGATCCTTAAAGGGAGCGTAAACGGATTCCAATAACGGCCCGGGGCGAAGCTGAAAAATCGCCTTCATCGTGGCCTTCCATTCCGTGATATTGTGCTCCCTAAAAAGCCAGTGAAGCGAGGTGGTCAGGCAGAAAACAAGCGCCGTGCGGATCACCTTCGTAATCGGGGAAAGATACGCAAGGCATATCCCTTTTGCGCGCCCCGGCGATATAGCGCTACCGGCGGAAGAATTGTGCCAAAGGGTTTTTATGCCCTGTATCGCCTTCCTCAGCGTTCTTTCCACACAAATAAACAGCCCATCCAGAAAGCCCCACAGCACAAAGGTCCAGGCGGCTCCGTGCCAGAGCCCGGAGAGGGTAAAGGTGATGATCGTGTTAAACCAGGTCCTAAGCTCCCCCTTTCTGCTGCCCCCCAGGGGAATGTAAACATACTGTGTAAAAAAACGGCTCATCGTGATATGCCATCTTTTCCAGTGCTCCCTGAGGGAATCCGCCTTGAAGGGGGAAAGGAAATTCGCGGGCAGCTCAAAATTAAACATTCTGGAAAGACCCGTGGCCATATCGCTGTACCCGGAAAAATCAAAATAAAGCTGCAGCGTATAGCAGAGCATCACGGTGAGGATGGTGGCCAGGTTCCTGTCCTCCAGATTATAAATATGCGCTTCCACGATCGGTCCCAGCATATCCGCGATCAGCACCTTTTTTGCCAGCCCCATGGAAAAGCCGTAGAGCCCGCGGGAGATATTCCCGGCATCCGGCCTGCGCTTCGCAGGATCCTTCAGCTGCGGGATCAGCTCCTCATGCAGGACGATGGGCCCCGCGATCAGCTGGGGAAAAAAGGTGACAAAGGTGGAGTATTCCAGAAACGAATAACCGGTCTCCTTTCCCTTAAAGGCATCGATCAGAAAGGAGAGCTGCTGAAAGGTAAAAAAGCTGATGCCCAAAGGCAGCATGATATGGATCAGCGGAAAATCCGTTGAAAAGTGATCATTCAGATTCCCGATGAAAAAATCATAGTATTTATAATAGCCAAGCACGCCCAGGTCAAACAGGAGGCCGGCGCCGAAAAAAAGCCTTCTCCGCCACCCCTGAGCCGGCGTGATCAGCCGGACCAGGACAAAATTCACCAGAATGCTTAAAACAAGCAAGATCGCGTAAGGCGGGTAATTATAGCCATAAAAAAACAGAGAGGCGCCCGTGAGGAAGGCCAGCGCCCCCCGCGGACATCCCTTATGCTGTAACGCAAAATAGCCCCCGATCGTAAGGGGCAGGAAAAGCAGTATGAAAATATAGGAATTAAACAGCATGCCTGATATAATCCAGTATCTTTTTATCGATAAAATACGCGGCCAGCTCCTTCAGATAGGGAAGGCGCTTAAAGCCGTATTTCGCCGCCGTCCCGGGCCCCTGATACCAGGGCAGAAGGAAGGCGTTTTTTAAATAGTCCCTGCAGGCCTCCGAGCCCCCGAGCCCGTAACGCTCATACATTCTGAGATAATCCTTCAGCTTTCGGATATCATGCTCCCTGAAGGTATGGGTGTACTGATCCGCCGCAAGCCCCACGCAGACAAGAGACTTATCCGTATACGCGAAGCGGGGATTCTCCTTTAACAGCTCAAAATAGAGAAACATGTCCGAAGCCCAGTCGGATTCCGGGACAAAGCGGGCGCCGGTATTTCTGCAGATCATCGCGGAGGGAGTGCCGATCTCGTTGCCGAGAAACAGATTCCTGTAATCCTCCTCCAGCCGGGCGATGAATTCCGCCGAGGCGCATCTCTCCCAAGGCTCTCCCTCCTCCGGCGTCTGCCTGCTGCCGGAAAAGGCAAGCGAGGCCTCCGGATGTTCGTCCAGCATCGAAACGAACCGGCCAAGGGCCTGCGGACCGTTTAACCAGTCGTCGGAAAAGAAGAGCTTGACATATTCCCCATTTGCCTTCGCAAGAACCCGGTTCCAGTTATGCACGGGGCCAAGCCGCTCCGGATTCTTTTCATACCGCAGGGGATCCCGTTTCCCTTCTCCGCGAAGCCTTCCCTTAAGCTGATCGATCCAGCCCGCGATCTCATCATTGTCCGAATCATCGGTGATGAAGATCGCATAGTCCCCGTAGTCCTGTTCCAGGATCGACCCGACACAGCGCTTCACCTGGGAAAGATTATTATAAACGGGAATACAGACGGAGACTCTGCTCACTCTTCTTTGTAGGTGCCCAGGCATTTTTTGATCAGACGCTTAACGGCCACCTCTCCTTTCCGCAGGCTGTCCTCCGCCCGGATCCCCGCGCGTGATAATGCGGTTTTCACCGGGGATACGGGAGGAAGGATCAGGTACGCATATTCCTCCTGATGCTCTCTTAAATATTCGGGAAAGCCCTCATCCAGCGCCACCCGCTCAAAACGGGCATCCCTGCCGAAGGGATCAAGCCCCGCCAGCAGCCGCTTTTTTGTTTCCCTTAATATTCTTTCGTTGTCGTATTCCGTATGGGCGGCGCTGCGGACCTTTTCCGCGATCCTGGCCGTGATATCCCTTTCCTGCCTGCCCCCCATATAGCTGAAATGCCATCCGCCTTCAATCCTGATCCCGATGGCCTTCCTTTCCGGGAAACGCAGTTCTCCGAGCTTTAAGCCGGTTTTCTGCAGCAAGGAAAAGCTGCAGAGCTTCGAGCCGATCCAGCGTTTTCTTTTTACCCCTTCAAACTCGCCGGCATAGGAAAGGAGCTTTCCTGTTACCTCCTCCAGATTCAGATAGCAGTAAAACAGCCGCTGCGCGAAGTGATAGATCTTCTCCCTGTCCGGCGTTTGCAGAAGCTCCGCGACCTTCACCGGATCCGGGATCTCATCCAGATCGCTGAAGATCACCATATCCTCCGGCTCCGCTCCGGCCAGGCCCCTGCCCACCGCATTTTTCTGGAAGGTGTCCCGGACATGGGTATCCCCCGGTGGGGTATCCTCAACCGTCACATGGATCACCCTGTCCGCGAAATCCTTAAACAGTGCTTTGTTTTCCAGATAATACAGGGGCTTTTTCAGGCCGGAAAAGGTGGTCGTTGCTTCGCTGATCACGAAATAATCCACGACCGGGGAAAGAATCTCCATCCGCAGCCTTAAAAGATCCAGCTCATTGAAAAACTGAAAGCAGTCGTAGACCTTCATTGCTGATGGGATCTCCCGTTTACCAGCGCGCCGTGAAGGCGCCTTAAGCCCGTGATCAGCCCTGGCTCCTTTTTCCGGAAATCCGGATAAGCGGCATTTGTTCCCGCCCATTTATGGAACACGAAGGGGGTGATCCCCTGAATTTCCGGGATCATCTGTTCATGTCCGAAATACACGGCAAGCTTAAGCGGCGCAAAGCGCATGCCCGCCGCCTCAAAAAGATGCCTGTTCCGGCAGCAGATAAAGCCATCCTCATTATACCAGCCCTTTTCCGGCGTCCAGGGAATGCCCGCCTTTTCCGGGAAATCCAGCAGCCTTTTCGAGCGGATGGAAACGGAATTCCCCACCCGGCAGAGGTTTCCATGGATATCCCGGTAGGTGGTCTCATCTCCTTCCCTCGGCAGGGGCCAGGGGGAGCCGATATAGTCATAGTCCAGAAATTCCTGTAGAAAGCATTCCGGATGGACCACAAAGCCGTCGTAATGCACCAGCAGGCAAAAATCCGTATGGACATAATGCCCCAGGTGATAGACGGATTCATAGTTAAACCGGTCGATCCCCTGCAGGCTTTCGCAGCGTTCAGACCGGATGCCCGGAGGAAGCTTTTTCATCTCCCTGTCGGAAACAAGCACCGCGTCCCCGAATTCGATCCCGCGCATGCTGTATTCCATGGCCTTTAAGGTTTCCGGGATCAGGACGCCGGTCATCGCGATCAAAGTGACCTCAGGCAGCTTCAGTTTTTCCGCCGCTTCAGCCATGGAGGGATGCCGGCAGGATCCTGCCGCCCTCCACCTTATAGATCAGGTCGCATTTTTCGATGGTATTTAACCGATGGGCAATGATCACCATGGTCTTTTTCCCGTGGAAGCTGTTGATCGCCTCCATCAGCGCGGCCTCCGTTTCATTGTCCAAAGCGCTTGTGGCCTCGTCAAAGACCAGAATCTCCGGATCATGATAAAGTGCTCTCGCGATGCCGATCCGCTGACGCTGCCCGCCGGAAAGACGCACGCCCCGATCGCCGATGGTGGTCTCCAGCCCCTCGGGAAGCTCTTTGATAAACTCCGCCAGCTGGGCCTCCTCCAGCACCTGCCAGATCCGGTCGTCATTGATCTGTGCCTGGTCGATGCCGAAGGCGATATTATCCCTTATCGTCTCGTCCACAAGGTAAATGGACTGGGGGATATAACCGATATTCGCAAGCCAGGCGGGATAATTTTCAAAAATGCTTTTCCCGTCGCAGGTGATCTCTCCCTCCCTGAGCTTCAAAAGCCCCAGGAGGATATCCACCAGCGTGGATTTTCCGGCGCCGGAGGCACCCATGATCCCCACGGACTTTCCGCAGGGCACCTTCATCCCGGCCCGGTCAAAGATCAGCTTGTCCGTTCCCGGATAGGCGTAGGTGATCCCGTTTAAGGAAATCTCCTCCGCAAGCTTCATCGGCGTGACCTTTTTCCCCGATCCGGAGGGACGGCCCGTCACCTTCGCCAGCTTCTCCGGATCCATGTTTTCATAAAGGAAATCAAGACAGGGCTGCTCATAGGCGATGTTATTGTAATAGGTGTTGATCCGGTTCACGCTGGGCATCAGGCGGATGGCCGCCGCCCCGAAAACGGACAGCTTCGTGACCAGATCCGCGGCGTTATGCCCGGAAAGCAGCACGATCAGGATATAGAGCAAAATCGCGCAGATGAAAAAGGTCTCGATGATCAGCCGGGGAAGCGCATTTAACACGGCGTATTTTCTGGCCACTCCCGCCCCCACCTTCCCGGATTCCTCATAGTGGGAGGCGAAAAACTCCGTCCGATCCAGGACCTTCACATCCTTGATCCCGTAGATCGCCTCAATGCGCCATTTTGCGATCCTGGACTGGATCTTTAAATTCTCCGTGCCAAGCCTGTTCAGCCTGGGCTTTAATATCCTGGACATGCCAAGCGTGATGACAAGGACAACACCCAGCAGAAAGGCGGTCATCTGCCAGTCCGTGAGGATCAGGACAATGCTTAAGGCCGCCGCCACCACCAGCTCCGTGGTCAGCTGGATCAGATCCAGCAGCATATTGAAAACCTGGGGAATATCCGCGTCTGTCATCCGAAAGATCGTGGGGATATCCGCCTCCAGATAGAATTCATAAGGACGGTTTAAGAATTCCCGCAGCACCTTGCTGATCATCCGGTTGCGGTTATAGGCGATGAACCGGGTCTGCTCCCAGGTCAGATAGAGCAGATAGAGATTTTTCAGGATATAGATCACCATCAGCGCCACAAGGAAAAGGGAGGCCAGCGCCTCCTGGCTTTTCAGCCCCAGCGTATCCCGCAGAAAGCCGACGACCTGATACTTCTCCATGGCCTGCGGATCCAAAATCACGCCCACCACGGGCAGCATCATCGTGACGGAAAGCGTCTCCAAAAGGCCGCCGATAAAGATCAGCACGCCAAGATAGAGCAGGTTCAGCTTCTGTCCCCGTTCCAGCAGATAATTCAGTTCCCGGAAGATTTTCCCCATCCGCGCCTTATCCCCGAAGAATCCTTTCCCCGCCTGTTTTGCCGTTTCCCGCCCCACGCGTGCTGCATTGCTGCTTCACGAGGCTGCGGCACAGCTCCGGCGAAGGACGCAGTGTTTACCTCTCCTTAATGCCTGAGCAGGCGATCAAGCCTGACCGCCATCCGGTAAAAACCGGGGGAGAGCAGAAAGAGCCGCATTCTGAGCCTGTCCCCCCTTCCCGTCAGAACTTCGCCATACAGATCTCTGATCTCCTCCTTTTCCGCAAGGAGCATGGTTTCCAGCCGTTTCCTTGCGGGGACAGAAAGCCAGAGGTCATAGGAAAACATCCTTTTATAATACTGGACTTTCGCCAGCTTGGCAAGCTGAGGCAGCCCGTAGCGCCTAATGCATTCCGCATGCCAGAGCCAGTGCGGGATCTCGTCCCGAAAAAGCCGCTGCTCCCGTTTTTCCATCAGGCTTCCCGGCCTGCCCACCGCATAGTGATAGAGGGGCTCATCCAGATAAACCGCCCGCTCCATCCGGCAGAAGGCCTCCGTCGTGTAGGGGATATCCTCGGAATCATGCCCGGTGAAAAACCGCATGTCCTTTACCATGTCCGCCAGAAAAAGCTTTGACCATACGGAATTATAGATCGAATAGCCCTCCGGATCCGTGAGGTAGATCTCCAGCGCCCTTTCCCGGGAGAGAAGCTCCGGCGGCCGGCAGGCGGGCGGCGTCTCAGCGGGAGCAGGCCCGATATTTTGCCGAAGCGCCTCCTCTTGCTCCTCCACATAGCGGCATATCGCCACCTGGGCGTCCGCATCCCTGCAGGAGGAGAGCAGCCTTTCATACATCGTCTCCTCGACCCAGTCGTCGCTGTCCGCATAGCCGATGTACTCCCCGGAGGCGAGCTGAAGACCCGCGTTTCTCGCATCGGAAAGCCCGCCGTTTTTCTTATGAATGACGCTCACCCGGGGGTCCAGCCTCCCATACTCATCGCAGCGCTTTCCCGAGCCGTCGGTGGACCCGTCGTCCACGAGGATGATCTCCAGATCCCTTAAGGTCTGATTCAGCAGGCTCTCCATGCAGCGGTCCAGATACGGCAGCACATTATACACCGGCACGATCACGGAGACAGCGGGTCTTTTCCTGTTCACGGCCCTGCCGCTCATCGCAAAACGGGAGTTTTCAAAGCAGCCTCCCCTCCGCGTCGATAAAGGTCCAACCCTTCCACTGCTCTTTTAACACCTCCACCGGCGTCCTTATCGTATTGTCCATCGGATACGGCCTGATCATCCGCTTATCCGCTCTTTTCCCCAGCCTCGCCCCCCAGGCGCTGAAGCTGGAATTCGCGCAGATCATCACCCTGCAGGCAGCCATCAGCGGCAGATCAAAAAAGGAGCGCTCTCCGTGATTCCAGTCACATAATGTCCAGGGAATGTCAGGCGGAAGCAGGGGCACAAAGTCCTTCAGCACATAAAGGGGATCATCCGAAAAGAGATAGTAATGCTCGGCCTCACCGGCAGCCTCTAACGCGGCCAGATAGTATTTTTCCGTGCAGATCCCGCCATAGCGGAAGGTCTTGTCCGGCTCCACTTGAATCGCGCCGTGCTGGACGTCGTGCAGGAAGACAGCGGCGAACTTCTGCTCCTCCTGCGTCAGGGAGGCGAAGGAACGGTGCAGGTCGTCCAGCGTGGCCTGCAGCTCCTCCGGGGTGACGTCCTTCTGATCCAGCTGCTTCAGGTATTTCGTGAAGCGGGCGTTCATG
>CAMOOZ010000111.1 GCA_946621895.1 uncultured Lachnospiraceae bacterium
CTTCCCGTGCCGAACACAATGAGCGCCCGCTTCGCGCCGATGGCCGCCGCCGCTTCCCCGGTCTGCTTCTCCGTTTCCCGGCCGAAAATGACCTTCGTTGGTGTGTACTGGATAAAATTATTCATGCCGTGATCCTTTCCCTGAGCAGGTTAATCAGTCCAAAACCGGGGAGATTATATCATCGCCCTCACATTGATGTAAAGCGGTTTCCGCAGTTCCCATGGAAAGACAGACAACCGCTTCATAATATGATATGATGGGATCAGGCAGTGTTCTTTATTCGTAAAGGAGTTTCCCATGAAAGCGATCCGAAAAACCCTTTGCTGTCTGTTAACCCTTTCGCTGCTCCTTCAGTTGTCCGGCTGCGGCCTTATGGGCTGGGGACTGATGGGAGGCTTTGACCCGGGAATCGACTGGGATGACCCCGGAGAGGATCCCCTTGTGATGGAGCCGGGAGAAAACGCCGGCGGTTTTACCGCGCCGCCGGTGGAGGAGCCACCCGCGCAGACGCAGGTGCAGCCTGTTCAGCCTGTCGATCCCATTATCCCGACGACGAACACCGCTCAGCCCTATGGCGATCCGGATACCACCTGGACCTTCATGCTCTATCTCTGCGGCACCAATCTGGAGACCCAGGGCGGCTATGCCTCGGTCAATCTGCGGGAGATCATGGCGGCAGACAAATCGGACCGGGTGAATTTCCTGGTGGAGACCGGCGGCACCTATGAATGGCAGACGGAGGGGATCACCAACGATGAGCTGAATTACCTGCACGCGGAGGGAGGCAGCCTTGTGGTGGATGAACGCCTTCCCCTGGCCTCGATGGGGGATCCCTCCACACTCTCCTCCTTCATCCGCTGGGGCGCGGAGGCCTATCCCGCGGATCGTTATGTCCTGATCCTCTGGGATCACGGCGGCGGCTCGCTCTACGGCGCCTGCTTCGATGAGCGCTTTGACGATGATCAGCTGACGCTGCCCGAAATGGAAAAGGCCGTGGCAAATGCCGGGGTGCCGTTGGAGATCGTGGGCTTCGATGCCTGTCTGATGGCTTCCCTGGAGGTGGCGGAATGCTTTCAGGGCTATGCCCATTATCTCGTCGCTTCGGAAGAGACGGAGCCCGGCTTTGGCTGGGACTTTACCTCGTTTATCGAATACGCCTCCGAAAATCCGGGCTGCAGCGGAGCCGACCTGGGAAAAAACATGGCGGATTCGTTTTACGCGAAATGCGAGGAATATGGAAATGCCCAGATGGCCACGCTTTCCGTCGTGGATCTGACCAGGCTTCCCGCCCTCTCCTCCTCCTTCCGGAATCTCTCCGGGGAGATGCTCTTATGCGCAAACGATGCGGACCTGCTGCGGGCCATCGCCCAGGGCGCCGCCGAGGCCGAGGCCTATGGGGAATCCGCAGGCTCCGGCGGCTATGATATGGTGGACCTGGGGGATCTGGTGGAGCACACGAAATCCGTGCTGAAGGAAAACGCCGGTTCGGTGGATACGGCGATCGGCGATGCCGTGGTCTACGAGAAGCACGGCAGCTACCGCAGCGGCGCAAACGGGATCTCCGTCTTCTATCCGATCTACACGGACCCCGACATCCTGGAGGATTACGCGGAGATTTCGGATAATACGGCTTATCTGGAATATATCAGCGTGGTGGACGGCAGCTGGGATTCCTATGACTGGGAACAGGAATGGAACAACGCCTGGACCGAGGCCTATGACTATTCTCCCGGGGACGGCGCTTATGACGGCTATTTCGGCTACAGCGACGATTATTACGACGACGGCTACTGGGAAGATTACGGCGAGGAATACGGGGACGGCTACTGGGAGGATTACGGCGAGGAATACGGGGACGGCTATTCCGGCTACTATGATTACGACGACAGCTACCAGGAGGATTACAGCGGCGGCTGGGGCGGCGGAAGCTCCTACGAAAGCTCGTCTTCCACGCCGCCCTGGAATAATTTCTTCGGCGGGAGCCGCTCGCAGGAGACGCTGGAGCGCTTCCGCAGCTTTAAGCCGGACTCCGCGAAAAACTATGAGATCAAATACACGCAGGATATTGATGACGACGGCAATGTGAACCTGCACATCACCTCCGGCGCGGAAAGCGTAAAAGCCGTGTCCTTTACTTTGGTCTATCAGGATGATACGGATGAGTCGGTGTTCATCATCCTGGGAGAGGATAATGATCTTTATGTGGATTATAAAAACGGGGAATTCGCGGACAATTTCCGTGGCTACTGGCTCTGCATCGCGGGTGAGCTGATCTATGCCGCGCTGCTGGAGGCCAATGAGGATTATAACCTTTATTCCATCCCGGTAAACCTGAACGGCGCGGAAACAAGCCTGCGGGCTGTCTACGACAATCACACCGGCAAATATTCCATTCTCGGCACCTATAATGGAATGGACAATGACACCGGCGCCAGCGGCCGGGATATCCAGCCGCTTTCCGACGGCGATAAGCTGCAGTTTCTGTGCTATGGCTTTGTGCAAGGGGAAGAAGAGGATCCTGTGCAGGCGCCTCTGGGCAGCATCACCTGGAACGCCGGAACGGTCATGGACGAAACACAGCTGCCGGACGGGAACTATCTTTACATGTTTGAGATCGCCGATCTTTTCGGCAATGAGATCCTGACGGATCCGATCAAAATGGAGATCAAAAACGGGACGATCTATGTGTCGCCGTTCTGAGGCATGATCAGCTGCGGGTCATCATCACCTTACAGTAATCCTCCGTCCTGTCCCGCATGATATGGAGTCCCTTTTCCAGCTCCTCAAGACCGAACCGGTGCGTGATCAGCATGCCCGGTTCGATCTTTTTTTCCTTCAGGCGCTTCAGCGCGTAATGCCAGTCGTCCGGGTTTTCCTCCGGGGAAAAGCCGTTTAAAAAGGTGGAATTCCAGGTGCCCCGAAGGGTCAGCTGATTGCGCAGTATCTTCCAGAAGCAGTCCCTGGAAAAGCTCATGTCGGAAAAGGGATTCCCGACGAAAACGAGCCTTCCGCCGGGTGCAGCGGCTTCAAGCCCCAGAGCGGCGGATTCGTTTTTTCCGACGCATTCAAAGAAAACCTCCGCGCCGCCTGTGCGTTCGGCGATCCACGATGGGGCGTCTTCCGTGAGCACATTGCAGAAATGCTCCGCCGGGATGCCGATGGACGCTGCCCGCTTTTTCTGCGACTCCTTATTGCCGATCGCATAAAGCCGCGTAAAGCCCTTTTCCCTTAAAAAGAGCAGGACGAGCAGGCCGATCGTGCCAAGTCCGCTCACCACCACGGCCGCATCGGGACGAAGCGGAGCATTTCCCTGCTCCGCCAGCCTGACCGCATGCACGGCCACGGCCATGGGCTCCAGCATTGCCGCCTCCTCAAAGCTTACCTCCTCCGGCAGCCCGATGAGATTTCTTTCCGGAACGGCCACATATTCCGCGAAGGCGCCGTCCCGTCTGGAGCCGGCAAAATCATAATTTCTGCACAGCTCCGGATGTCCCGCCAGGCAGGGGCCGCATTTCCCGCAGAAAAGCAGCGGAAAAACGCCCGCCCGCTTCCCGATCCAGTCGGGGGAGGCATCCTTCCCGACGCGCTCCACCACGCCGGAAAACTCGTGCCCCGGGATAAGCGGCATATTGTGCGCCCCGGTCCGATAGATCCGCGGGATGTCCGAGCCGCAGATCCCGCAGGCCTCTACCCGGATGAGCGCCTCCCCGGACTTCGGCGCGGGTGTTTCCACCTCCTCAAATCTGATATCGCCTGTGTCATGCAGCATCCAGGCCTTCATTTTGTCCTCCGTTCCGATACGATCCGGATATATCTTTCCATATCCTGATTCGTCGTGAGCTTGAAATTCCCCTCATCCCCCGGCAGCGCCGCGATATCCATGCCCGCCAGCAGTGCCGGCTCCGCAGAGCCGGAGATCCTGAGGATCGCCTCCGGGGATAAGGCCTCGCAGGCCTCCAGATACTTGCCCAGAAGAAATGCCTCAGGCGCCTGTCCCGCCAGGATCTTTGCCCGCTCCAGCAGGCCGCTTAAGCGTTTGCCGTCCTCGCTGCTGTACACCGTATCCTTCAGCGGAAGCACCGGCACCGCGCCGTCATGATCGGCTGCGGCACTGAGCACGGCGGTGATCAGCTCTCCGGAAACACAGGGCCTTGCCGCGTCATGGATCAGCACGAGATCCGTTTCCTGCGCGTATCCGTTTATATCCCGCAGGCCGTTTAAGATCGAAAGCTGCCTGTTTTCCCCCGGTAAGGAAAAGCCCTTGAGCTTCCTCCTGCCCGCTTCCGTAAGCTCCCCCTTAATCTTCTCCTGCCACTCCTTTGCCGCCACGATCTGCAGGGCATCGATCAGCGGATGCACGAGGAGCGTCTCCAGGGAACGGCTCACGATCATCCTGCCGTGAACGGAAACATACTGCTTCGGCACCGCGGAAGCCAGGCGGCTGCCTGTCCCGCCGGACAAAAGAAGCGCGATGTTCATGTTTTAAACCTCACAGTTCTGGATCATGATCGGCTTTCCCGTTTCCTTATACAGCCAGACCACGGAGCTCATGTCCCCGTAATACGCATCGCTTACGGCGATGGCGCGGTCAAGCTCCGCCGAATCATCGTAGATCCCCCAGCCGCTCTCCCTGTACTCCTGCACAAGCTTATGATAGGCTTCCCTGAGGTCCGGGCGCATGGAGGTCAGCGTGGCCTCGATCAGCGGATGCGGGCGCCACAGCAGCGTTACATCCGCCGCATTCTCATGAAAGATTTCCAGCACGCGGGAAATCTTATCGATCATTTTCTCATTCTGGCTTAAGAGGGCGCTGAGCCCGTTATTGTAAAAAATGATCTTCCTGCGGCTGCCGTCCTCACGCATGACCACACGCTCCCATTCCGGCGGCAGCACATAGTCCTCGGGCTTCAGGTTTCTCACCCGCTCAAGCTTCGGCGAGCCGGAGCCCTCGATCTTCTTTTCCCAGTAGTCCCTCGTCTCCTCGCCGGATTGCTTTGTCAGCACCTCGATATAGGCCTTCCGCCAGGCCTCGGACTGAACGATCACCCGATGGGCGTTGAACACGGCAGGCACAAGGATGAAATTTTCGTTTGCCTCAAGGGCCTGCTCATTGTCCGGGTCGATCTCCCCCAGCACGAAATAGGGAATATAGACTAACTCCTCCGTCAGCTCCTTCAGGCGGGAGGAATAATATTCCGGGTCCACGCTGGTCACATAATTCGCGCCGTCATAGGGGTTGTGGATATAGATCGC
>CAMOOZ010000112.1 GCA_946621895.1 uncultured Lachnospiraceae bacterium
CGAAGCTCACCACCAGGATCGCCTGGCTTTTCACTTCTTCCGCCTTGCCTTCAGCCACATCCACGGCGTTCTGCGGATGCTTCACATAGATCTGCTGGATCTCGGGCACCTGTCCAAGGCCCTCCAGCACGCATTCCACCTCATAGCCTTCTTTCGTGAGGACGCTCTTCCAGGAATCCTCCTCGTCGCCGGCCATGTCGTTATTCGCATGGTCACCGGCCACCACCATCAGGGGATTCAGCACGACCTTTTTGTATTTCTTTGCCTTCAGCGCCTTGACCACATCGTCGAGGGAGGGCGTTGCCTCCACGGTACCGACAATGTAGTTCTCAAAGCCGTCCTCGGTCAGGACATCCTGGAACCGCTGATAGGTCGCATTGGCGGGTGCCTCAGTGCCGTGGCCCATGAACACGATGCCGGTCTCGCCGTCATCATAGGAAGCGGTCTTCGCGGTGATCGCCTGCACCACTGCCTCATAGTCATCGGGCGTGGTCAGCAGGGGCTTGCCGAGAACAACCTTATCGAAGGAATCCTTGTAGTTCTCCAGCTCCGCGGCCAGATCCTGATACTCCAGTCCGCCGTTCATTAAGTGAGTGGGCTGCACGACCAGCGTCTTGATGCCGTCCGCCACGGCGCGGTCCAGCGCCTGGGTCACATTGTCAATCTCGAGCTTCTCTTCCTGGGCAAGCTTATCGATGATGATCTGCGCGGTAAAGGCACGGCGCACATCCCAATCCGGGAAAGCTTCCTTGATCGCGTTCTCCACGCCGCCGATCGTCACATCTCTGGAATCGTCATAGCTGGTTCCGAAGCTGACCACCAGGATCGCCTTGTCCACAGCGGGCGCCGCGGGCTCTTCGGCCACCGGCGCTTCAGGCTCCGCTGCCGCAGGCTCTTCCGCCGGCGCAGGCTCCTCGGCCGCGGGCTCCTCGGCTGCGGGTGCTTCCGCTGCAGGCTGCTCGGCAGGTGCTGCAGGCTGTGCCTGCTGACCGCAGGCGGATAAGGCCATCATCGTGATGCCCGCCGCGGCCAGTAACGAAATAAATTTCTTTTTCATGTTCTCCCTCCTTATGAGAAAAACTCCGTATTTATCCGGTCTGCTCTAAAACAGGATCCTGTTTCAAGACCGCCGAATAAATACAAAAACTTGTATCGGGATCCGAAACTGCTCCGGATCCCCGGAAACGGCATTGCAAAGCCTGAAAAACGCTGTTTACGCAGCCCTTTTCAGCCCTGACGACCGTACTCCTGCAGCTTGCCGAGGCTTTCCGCCTCTTTGATCAGTCCGCTGATCCCCCGGTTGTACTCACCGATCGTTACGCCCGCGTTGATCACCAGACCGCACTCCCGCATCAGCCCCTTCGCCTTTTCCAATGATGCTTCCGAAACAGCCGAGAAGGCCTTTTCCGTGATCACCTGATCCGCCAGCAGTCTGGCCACCCGGTAATCCATATCGTTTTCATATAAAATGCCTGCCGCAAAGGGCTTGCCCTCCTTCTGCAGGCTGCGGTAAACGGGTATCCCCCTGCCGGAATCCGAAATGACGAAAACCTCGGGCTTACCCTCTGTTTTTTTCAGTTCCAAGGAGCCGAACAGCGGATCGAAAAACCCGTTGTCGATGCTGTAAAGCTCCCTGATCAGCTCCTCGTTTAAGACCTCCTCAGGCTTTCCCTCAAGGAAGATATGATCGCCCTTCACGCAGATCATCCGGTCGGAGATCTTCATCGCCAGATCGATCTCATGCAGGCTCATCACCACGGTGATATTCTTTTTTCTGGCCATATCCCTGAGGATCGCCAGCAGCTCCAGCTTATATCGGATATCCAGAAAGGAGGTGGGCTCATCCAGGATCAGCAGCTCCGGCTCCTGGCAGAGCGCCCTGGCAAGCAAAATCCGCTGCTTCTGCCCATCGGAGGTCGCGTTGAAATCCCTGTCCGCCACCTCTTCGGCGTGGACGGCGCGGATCGCCTCGCTGACCTTATCCTCATCCTCCTTATCCAGCATCCCCAGACGCCCCGTATAGGGAAAGCGGCCCATCGCCACGACATCCCTGCAGGTCATCAGCTCGGGCCTGATCCGTTCCGTCAGCACCACGGCCATCGTCTGCGAAAGCTCCTTATAGCTATAGTCGGAAAGACCCTTTTTTTCGATCAGCACCGCGCCGGAAACAGCCGGCAGCTGGCGGATGATCGTTTTTAAGATCGTGGACTTGCCGGCGCCATTGGCGCCGATCAAGGTCACGATCTCTCCCTTTTCCACGGTGATCCCGATATCCTTGATCACCGCTCTGCCGTTATAGCCTACGGAAAGCTCATTCAGTTGAAGGTAAATCTGTTTTTCTGCCATTCACATTCCGATGTAAACAAGAGGATGGTTTACATAATATCTATAATCATCTTGATAGGTTTACATAAGTTTTCAGTCCTGATTCTTCCCCCGCTTCATGATCAGCATATAGATCACGATGGGCGCGCCGAAAAGCGAGGTCACCGTGCTGATGTTTAATTCCGTGGGCGCAAACGCCATTCGCGCGATCAGGTCGCTGAACATGCAGAACACCGCCCCGCCGAGAAAGCAGGCCGGGATCACGATGATCGGCTTCGCCGTTCCCATCGAGCGCTTCATCAGAAAGGGCACTGCGATGCCGACGAAGGAAATGGGACCCGCATAGGCCGTGACACAGGCCGCCAGGATGCTGGAGAGCAAAATCAGATACACCCGGAAGCGCTTGACATTCACCCCCATGGATCTGGCGTAGTTCTCACCCATCTGAAAGGCGCCGATCGGCTTGGAAAGAAAGAAGGTAAGCAAAGACGCAATACCCACAATGATTCCCGCCGCCGCCACATCATCAAAGCTCATGCCGGAAAAACTGCCCAGTGACCACCCCCGGAGATTCACGATATCGGAATCCTCGGCGAAGGTCACGATGAAATCCGTCACCGCATTGCAGATATAGCCGATCATGATCCCTGCCACCAGAAGGCCCGACATGGCCCGCACATGGGCGGAGATCACGAGGATAAACAGGGTCGAAACAAGCGCGCCGATAAAGGCCGCCGCCACCAGCGCAAAGGAGCTGACCCTCCCCATCGTATCCAGCAGATAGATCATCGTCAGCGCCACCAGCATCTTTGAACCCGAGGAAATGCCCAGCACAAAGGGCCCGGCGATGGGATTCGCGAAAAAGGTCTGCAGGAGGAAACCGGCCAGGGCAAGCGCCCCGCCCAAAAGCCCCGCCATCAAAAGCCTCGGCAGCCTGATCTTGAAAATGATATTCAGCTCATTCGCTTCTCCCTGCCCCGTAAAGAGGATCTGCAGGATCCTCAGGGGAGGAATGTTTACATTTCCCGAATTAATGTTCCAGATCAGCAGGAGAAAAAGCAGCACTCCCAGCAGAATGAATACGAACAGATAACGGGCAGCGTTTCTCGCTTTTATTCCCTTCACTTCAGCTTCTCCAGAAAGGTAAAGCCCGACTCATCGGCTTCCGAAAGCATGATATGGATATCCCTCGTCATCAGCCCGCCGATGTCCGTGGCCTGATAAAGATCCCTGCCGATCTGATAGACATTTCCCTCCTGCACGGCCTTGAATTCCGCAAACAGGCCGTTTTTGGCGATCAGGTCCGCCGTATCGGCCAGGGGGTTCTCGATCGTGGCGTTATAGATCAGATAATCCGCGTCCCTCGCCTTATCATAGAATTCCTCCATGGAAACGGTCTCGGTGCCGCCGCTTTCGCTTTCATCCGTCATATCGGCAAACGCATATTTTCCGCCGGCGATCTCGATCATCCGCGGGATATAATCATCCCCCTTCCGGATCGTCACCGTCTTCGAGGTGTTGACCGCGAACACCGCCACGGTCTTTTCCGCAGGCGGGTTTTCGCTCACCTTTTTTTCTACCTCCTCGACGATCTCCTTCTGGGCGTTGAAGAACTCCTCCGCCTCCTTTTCCCTGTTCAGGATCGCGCCATAGGCCTTGATCCATTCCATTCTGCCAAGAGGCTCCATTTCATAGCTGGAATAATCCACAAAGACCGGGAGCCCCAGCTCCTCCAGCTTTTCCTGCACATCCGGGGAATGCAGGATCATCGTCGATTCCACGGCCAGATCACAG
>CAMOOZ010000113.1 GCA_946621895.1 uncultured Lachnospiraceae bacterium
AGCGACCTTCCCAACCTGAAGATCATGCGAAAGCCGATCTATACGATGAACCTCGGGCTTTTGTTCAATCATCAGGAGCTGCTTTATTCCACTCAGGAAAACGAGCTGGCGGAGTTTGATTATACCGCGCCCGACGCGAAGGCCCTGATCGTGGATGACAATGCGATCAATGTGACCGTGGCGGTGGGGCTGATGGAGCCCCTGGGCATGCAGATCGATTCCGCCTTAAGCGGAAAGAGCGCGATCGAAAAGATCAGCGAGCGGAAATACGATCTGATCTTTATGGACCATATGATGCCGGAGATGGACGGCGTGGAGACCACCCGGATCATCAGAAGGCTTTATCCGGATTATGAGGATGTCCCGATCCTTGCGCTGACGGCGAATGCCGTGGACGGGACAAAGGAAATGTTTCTGGAAGAGGGGATGAATGACTTCATTCCCAAGCCCATCGAGCTGAGAACGCTGATCTCAAAGATCAAGCAGTGGCTTCCCGCGGATAAGATCAGAAGGGGAGCGCCGAAAAAGAAAAGGGTCTCTCCGGAGAGCGCTGAGGAGGAGAGGCTGGAGATCGGCGATCTGGACACGGATTACGCGTTAAAGCTGCTGGGCGGCAAGAAGCTGTATTTTTCCGTGCTTTCCGATTATTATGCCGCGATCCAGCAGAAATCGGAAAAGATCAAGGCGCTGGAGGAGCAGGGAAACTGGCCGGAGTATACGGTGGAGGTGCACGCACTGAAAAGCGCGAGCCGTCAGATCGGCGCGATGGCGCTGGCAGATCTGGCGGCGGAAATGGAAAAGGCCGGGAATGCCCAGGACGAGGAGCTGATCCGTGCCCACACCGGCGAAATGCTCTGGATGTACCTGGCCTACGAGCCGATCATCCGCCCCTTTGTCGAGATAAAGGAGCCGACGGGTCAGGAAAAGAGCAGCAAGGGCGATGCTTCAAAGGAAATGCTTCTGACTGCCTTTATCAACTGCAGGGAAGCGCTCGAGGATCTGGACATGGATCGGATCGAGGGCTTTGTGGAAGAACTGAAGCAATATGAATATACCTCCGAATCCAGGAAATATCTTTCCGATCTCGTCGGCGCGGCGGAGGAGTATGATATCGATGCCTGTGAACAGGTGATCACCAGATGGGAAGACTTCCTCCTTGGAAAGATCAAAATGGGGGGGTATGACGGATAACGCCCCCGACGCAGCATTATGACCACAAAGGCAAGCGCACAAAGCGGCCCGGATCCGGCGTGAGCAGACGCCGGAAAAAGGCTCTCTGTTGCTTGCAATGATTCGTTTGGGATTCAGAAAAAAGATCAGAGTGCAGGCACTTAATGTTCTGCAGATGCTGATATGGACGTCACCGTCAGGTGATGAGAGAAAGTAGTAAAAGAAATGAAAGAAGGGAGAACTAAACCAAGGATCCTGATCGCGGATGATTCGGATATGAACCGGTATATCCTGCTGGATATGCTGGAAAGTGATTATGAAATTCTGGAGGCCGAGGACGGTGAGGAAGCGCTGGATGTGATCGAGGACTACGGCGGTGAGATCGATCTGCTGCTGCTGGATTACCGGATGCCCGGCCTGAACGGCCTTGAGGTCTTAAAGGAGCTGGGCAGAAAGTCCTGGAAGCGGAGCATTCCCGTGATCATGATTTCCGCGGAAAATGACAGGACCTTCATCGTGCAGGCCTATCGCCTGGGGGCCATGGATTATATCAACCGTCCCTTTGACGCGACGATCGTGCGCCACCGGGTGGACAGCATCATGCGCCTTCACGGTCAGGAAAAGCAGATTGCGAAGGATGCTTCCGAGAAGCTGACGGAAAGCTTCCATCAAGACGCGATGGTGCTGAATATGCTGACCACGCTGATGGAATTCAGGACCGGGAAGTATACGGCGCACACGATGAATGTGTCCGTGCTGACGGAAATGCTCTTGCGGGAGCTGATGAACTGCTCCGAGCAGTATCGCTTCAGCACGCAGGAAATGCTTATCTTTTCCCGGGCCGCTTCGCTCCACGATATCGGCATGGTAAAGGTGCCGATGGAAATCCTGACAAAGCCGGGGAAGCTGACGGAGGAGGAGATGGATATTGTCCGGCGCCATCCCCTGTGGGGCGTGGAGATGCTGGTCTCCTTCCAGGAATTCTATCATTCCCCGCTGATCGAAAAAAGCGTCAGCATCGTCAAATGGCATCACGAACGCTTTGACGGAGGGGGTTATCCGGATCATCTTGAGGGGGATGCCATCCCCATTGAAGCGCAGGTGGCGGGGCTTGCGGATGTCTATGATGTGCTGACGAATGTAAGGCCCTATAAGAAAGCCTATTCACATGTGAAGGCAATGGATATGATCCTTTCGGGAGAATGCGGTGCCTTTAATCCGCTGCTTTTGGAGTGTCTGGAAAATCTTTCCTCCAGTATTTCGGAGCGGCTGCAGGGCGAGTCCTTCGACAAGGTCTATCAGGACAATATCCGCATGATCATGGAGGAGGTGCTGCATCCGAGAGGTTCGGCAGGAGAGCTGCTGAAGTAAGGACCAGACCGGCGATCCGCATGATCATGATTCATCGGCACACATGAACACACGGCATTTACGGCAAGCATGTTTCGGGCGCGCTGAACAAACAGAAAATATACCGATTTCGGGGGAAGAGACAGATGACAGTCGCAGAATTTTATGATTCCATCGGTTCCGGGCTGGAACCGGTCATGCAGAGGCTCAACAGCGAAAAGCTGGTGAAGCGGCTTTTGGGGAAATATCCCGCGGACAAGAACTACGGGCTGCTGGTGGAGGGCATGGCGGAGAAGGATTATGACAAGGCCTTTAATGCCGCCCATACGATCAAGGGAGTTGCCTCAAACCTGGGCTTTGACAGGCTTCAGGCCGCAGCCTCGGAAATGTCCGAGGCGTTTAAGAAAAAGCAGTATGACGGCCTGGATGAGATGTATGCGAAAGTAAAGCAGGCTCATGAAGAGATCCTTGCGGGGATCGAAAAGACTGAGCTGGAATAAATACCTGGGACTCTGGAGGTAGATGCATTGAGTCTGATCACAAAATTATTCGGAACCCACAGCGAGCATGAATTAAAACGGATCGAGCCGATCGTGGCGAAGGTGGAAAGCCTGAGGGACGCGATGACGGCCAGATCCGATGAGGAATTAAGGAGCCTTACAAGGCAGTATAAGGAAAGGCTCGCGGCAGGAGAGACGCTGGATGACCTGCTCCCCGAGGCCTACGCCACGGTGCGGGAGGCCGCCAGGAGAGTGCTCGGGATCGAGCATTACCGTGTGCAGATCATCGGCGGGATCATCCTGCATCAGGGCAGGATCGCCGAGATGAAAACGGGCGAGGGCAAGACCCTCGTGTCCACGCTCCCGGCTTATCTGAACGCGCTGGCCGGGCGGGGCGTGCATATCGTCACGGTGAACGATTATCTGGCGAGGCGTGACGCGGAGTGGATGGGGCCTGTCCATGAGTTTCTCGGGCTCAAGGTCGGCTTTGTGTTAAACGACATGAAACCCGATGAGCGCAGGGAGGCCTATAACTGCGACATTACCTATGTGACCAATAATGAGCTGGGCTTTGATTACCTGCGGGACAACATGGTGATTTACAAGGAGCAGCTCGTGCTGCGGGAGCTGGCCTACGCGATCATCGACGAGGTGGACTCGGTGCTGATCGACGAGGCAAGGACGCCGCTGATCATTTCCGGGCAGAGCGGGAAGTCCACCTCGCTTTACGAGGCCTGCGACAATCTGGCAAGGCAGCTAAAGCGCGGCAAGGACATGGAGGACCTC
>CAMOOZ010000114.1 GCA_946621895.1 uncultured Lachnospiraceae bacterium
CGCCGCCGACCCCGCCGATGTGCTTTCGCTGCGCCGGCTTTTTCCAGGGCGCGAGCGCACCGAAGACGATGGCGACAACGCCCAGCACAAAGGGCACGGCAAAATGCATCCTAATCGGCATCAGCAGCCGTGTGGCCGGGAAATACCAGAGCGCCGCCCAGACCGCGAGAACCAGCGCCACCACGCCGATCGCCATCGAGGCGATCGCAAAGCCCGGGATCTTCTTCGGGGGCGGCGGAGGCGGGGGCGGAGGCGGCGTGTCATCAAAGATCCTCACCATATACAGATTGCCCCTGTCGCCCAGATAGAAGCAATCCCCGTTATGCAGTGTCTGGGGAAAATTCGGCGTCAGCCTGGCCCCGGAATCCAGAAAGGTTCCGTTCGTGGAATTCATATCCTGCAGCTGGACATTGCCGTTCACCACGCTGATCTTGCAGTGGGCTCCGCTGATGATCTTTTCCGAGCCCGGCAGCACGAGCTGGCTCAGCCCGGAGTCCCTGCCCAGGATCAGCTCCTGTTCAATGGGCACCTCCTGGCCCGCATGCGCTCCCGTTTTCCCCACCAGATAATATCGCAGCATATCCTGTTCCTCCCGCAGGGGAGAGGCGAAATGCCCCCATGAATACAGTACAAAAAAATTATACCTGTTCAGGGGGATTTAAGCAACAAAAAAAAGAAGGAGGAAAACCACCGGTTTTTCCTCCTTCCCACAAGCTATTTCCGCCTGATTCAAAACAGCTTCTTCTTTTTTGTGCCTTTCTTTCCGCCGCCGGACGGCTCGTCTCCCTGCGCTTTTGCCACGGCATTCAGGCTGTCGCCCGTCAATTCATCAAACCGGCGCAGCAGCTCCTTTGCCTCGGCGGAAAGCCGCTCCGGCGTCTGGACCACCAGCGTCACATAATGATCCCCTCTGACGCCCGGATTGCGGAGGGTGGGGATGCCCTTTCCTCTCAGGCGCTCCCGCGTGTCCGTCTGCGTCCCGGGCTTTACCTTATAGGCCACCTTCCCGTCCACGGTGTCGATCAGGATCTCGCCCCCCAGCGCCGCGATGGCGTAGCTCACGGGCACGGTGGAAAAGATATCGTAGTCCCTGCGCTGGAAGATCGGGTGGCGCATCACCTGGACCTCCACCAGGAGATCTCCCCTGGGGCCGCCGTTTCCGCCGGGTTCCCCCTTTTCCCTGAGGCGGATGCTCTGCCCGGAATCGATACCCGCCGGGATCGTCACGGAGATCTTCTTTTTCGTGGAAACATATCCCGTCCCCCGGCAGTCCGGGCACTTGTCCTGGATGACCTTGCCGGAGCCGCCGCACTCCGAGCAGACGGACACATTCCGCACCATCCCGAAAAAGCTCTGCTGCGTCCTGACCTCCTGGCCGGTGCCCTTGCATCTGGGGCACATCTTCGGCGAGGTACCGGGCCTTGCGCCGGAGCCGTGGCAGGTTTTGCACTCCTCCTTCAGGTTCAGGTCCAGCTCTTTTTCCGTGCCGGAAACGGATTCCTCAAAGGTAATGCGTACCGTGGTCCGGACATTCGCGCCGCGGTAGGCAGCATTGCTCTCGTAGCCTCCCCGCCTGCGGGAAGAGCTTCCTCCAAAGATCCCGCCCATGAAATCCCCGAAGATATCCCCGAAGATATCCCCGAAATCCATGGAGCTGAAATCAAAACCGCCGCCGGCGCCGCCGTCAAAGGCGGCATGGCCGAACTGGTCATATTTCTTCCTTTTCTCCGGATCGGAAAGCACCGCATAGGCCTCGGAGGCTTCCTTGAATATCTTCTCCGCCTCCTTATCCCCAGGCTTTACATCAGGATGATTCTTTTTCGCAATTTCCCGGTAGGCCTTCTTCAACGCGGCTTCATCCGCGTCCTTTGGCACCCCCAGAACCTCATAATAATCTCTTTTTGCTTCTGCCATATCAGTTACCTCTTAATGAACATGTGAAGCCCGCCTCCCCTTTTTGGGGGAGAGACGGGCCACTCTTTACCTGCTTTTCAGGAATGCGCAGAGGCTCTGCACAGCACGAAAGATCATCTGTGCATTACACCTCTCTGAATTCGCCGTCCACCACATCTCCGTCATTTCCGGAGTCCTGGCCGGCGCCGCCGGCATTATTGTTCATGCCTGCGCTGCCGCCGGAGAAGGCGCCCATGTCCGGACCGGCGCCCGCCTGGCCGCCTGCCGCGCCTGCGGCCTGCGCCTGCTGCTCATACATTTTCGTAAAGAGCTGCTGTGCCGCGTTCATCAGCTTCTCCTTCGCCGCCTTCAGCTCATCGATCTCGGAATCCGTAAGCTCCTTATCCTTTGTCCGCTCCAGGATATCCTTTACATTTTTCAGCTCAGCCTCTACGCTGCTCTTTTCGCTGTCGGAGATCTTGTCGCCCACATCCTGCAGGGCCTTCTCCGTCTGGAACACGAAGGAATCCGCCTCGTTCCGCGTGTCGATCCCCTCCTTGCGCTTCTTGTCCTGCGCTTCGTACTCGGCCGCTTCCTTCACGGCTCTCTCGATATCCGCATCGGACATATTGGAGCTGGCCGTGATCGTGATGTGCTGCTCCCTGCCTGTTCCCAGATCCTTCGCGGACACATTCACGATGCCGTTGGCGTCGATATCGAAGGTCACCTCGATCTGCGGCACGCCTCTGGGTGCGGGAGCAATGCCGTCCAGTCTGAACTGGCCGAGGGACTTATTATCCTTCGCGAACTGCCGCTCGCCCTGGAGCACATTGATCTCCACCGCCGGCTGATTGTCCGCCGCCGTAGAGAAGATCTGGCTGTGCTTGGTCGGGATCGTCGTGTTTCTTTCGATCAGCTTCGTGGCCACGCCGCCCAGCGTCTCAATGGAAAGGGACAGCGGCGTCACATCCAGCAGCAGGATCTCTCCGGCGCCGGCATCCCCGGCCAGCTTGCCGCCCTGAATGGACGCGCCGATCGCCACGCACTCGTCAGGGTTTAAGCTCTTATTGGGCTCCTTGCCCGTCAGCTGCTTCACCTTCTCCTGCACCGCGGGAACCCTGGTGGAGCCGCCGACCAGCAGGACCTTGGAAATATCGCTGTTGGAAAGGCCCGCGTCTCTCATCGCGTTCTGCACGGGGATCGCCGTTTTCTCGATCAGATCATGGATCAGCTCCTCAAATTTGGCTCTGGTCAGCGTCAGATCAAGGTGCTTCGGCTCGCCGCCCGCCATCGTGATGAAGGGCAGGTTGATATTCGTGGTCGTCGCGCTGGAAAGCTCCTTCTTCGCCTTTTCCGCCGCTTCCTTGATCCGCTGGAGCGCCATGATATCCTGGGAAAGATCCACGCCCTCCTTTGCCTTGAATTCCCCAATGATCCAGTCCGTGACCTTCTGGTCGAAATCATCACCGCCGAGGCGCGTATCTCCGTTGGTGGCGAGCACCTCGATGACGCCGTCCCCGATATCGATGATGGACACATCAAAGGTACCGCCGCCCAGGTCATAGACCATGATCTTCTGCTCTTTTTCGTTATCCAGTCCGTAGGCCAGTGCCGCCGCCGTGGGCTCGTTGATGATACGCTTCACATCCAGCCCCGCGATCTTGCCGGCATCCTTTGTGGCCTGACGCTGCGCGTCATTGAAGTAGGCGGGAACGGTGATGACGGCCTCCGTCACCTTTTCCCCGAGATAACCCTCCGCATCGGCCTTCAGCTTCTGCAGGATCATTGCGGAGATCTGCTGAGGCGAATACTTCTTGCCCTCGATATTCCGGCCTCTGTCCGTGCCCATGTCCCTCTTGATCGAGGAGATCGTGTTTTCCGCATTCGTGACCGCCTGACGCTTGGCAGGCTCACCCACGAGCCTCTCGCCGGTCTTTGTGAAGGCCACCACGGAGGGAGTGGTCCTTGCGCCCTCCTGATTCGCGATGACCGTGGGCTTTCCGCCCTCCATCACGGCTACGCAGCTGTTTGTCGTTCCCAGATCGATTCCGATGATCTTACTCATGATAATGTCCTCCTTTATACAAAGTCTGTGTCATTCCTGTTTATTCTATAAATAAACCGTTCTCCGCGTTTTGGCGAAAGCCCGCTTTCGCCGGGAGACCCGGGATGGTTTCCGCGCTACTGCTTCACTGCCACCATGCTGTGTCTTACCACGCTGCCCTTGAAGGTATAACCCTTCTGCAGCTCCTTTGTCACGGTGCCGGGCTCTCCTTCACCCTCCGTATCCTGCATCACCGCATTGTGGAGATTGGGATCAAAGGGCTTTCCCAGCGCTTCGATGGGAACCACACCCAGCTCATCCAGATCCTGCATCAGCTTTTTATAGATCTTCTCCATCCCCTCTGCAAAGGGATCCGAGGTGTCCGCTCCCTGCAGGCCTCTTTCAAAATTGTCCACGGTGGGAAGCAGCTTTTCGATCACGCTCTTTGCGCCCAGCCCGAACATTTCCGTTTTTTCCTTATCGGTCCGCTTTCTGAAGTTTTCAAACTCGGCCATCTGGCGCTTTACCCTGTCCTCCAGCTCGGCGACCAGCTCCTTTAACGGATCCTTTTTCTCCTTTTTAAAGAATTTCTTTTTTTCCGGCTTCTCCCCGGCGGGTTCTGCCTTCTCCTCCGCTTCCCCGGCGGTCTCCTCTTTCTCTGCCTCCGCAGCGGTCTCTTTCTTTTCTTCTTTCTCTTCCGCCTTCTCCCCGGCTTCCTGTTCCGTTTCCTGATCCGTCAGTTCTTCCTCTCCTCCCTCGATCTCGATCTTTTTCTTTTTCTTCGCCATGGTCTGTCCTCCTCTGATATTGCTTCTGTTCCGGCAATTTTCCTGCCGGAAACACCGATCCGATCCATCCTCCCGTGATCCGCCGGAACAATTATCGGAAACCGATTAAGCGCCTGCACTTTGATTCGTTTCCCTGAATGCGTTTACGATCGCCTAATCGGCATCCTTCCCATACAGCTCATCCAGCTGCCGCATGATCGTTTTCAGCGTGCCGATGACCTTTCCGTAATCCATTCGCTTTGGGCCGATGATCCCCACCGTGCCGCGCATGCCGTCCCCCAGCTCGTAGGTGGCCGTGACCACGGAGCAGTTGCGCATCGTGGCAACGGGCGCTTCCTCCCCGATATAGACCTGGATCCCGGTCTCCGACTCCTCCTCCAGTGACTGCCTGGCCAGCTGCGAAAGCTCATCCTTTTCCTCGAAGGCTCCCAGCACCTCTGTCATCTTATCCTGGTCCGACAGCTCCGGATATTTCAGAATGTTCGTGGCGCCGCTGGTGAAGATCCGCATATCCTCGTCCGGCCGGATCGCCTGTACCACGAGATCCAGCAGCGCGCCCACCAGATCGCCATGCGCGCCGGCTTCCGTTTTCAGCTCGGCGATCATCCCGAGGGTGATCTCCTCTACGGCGAGCCCCGTCAGATGCGTATTCAGCATCAGATTGAGCGCCAGCAGAACCTCCTCCGTGATCCCGGCGGGGCAGGAGATGATCCGGTTTCTTACCATATTTCCTTCCACCACCGCCACCAGCACCAGATGCTCCTCATCCAGTCTGGACACCTGCAGGAACTTGATCTTATTGCCGATCACGGAAGGCGTGGAAACCATCGTCGCGTAATTCGTGCTGCCTGCCAGCACCCTGGCCACCTTCTGGAGCATGTTGTCCAGCTTATCTTCCTTTTCCAGAAGGAGATCCAGCTTTTCCCGGGCGGCCCTCTCCTTTTCGTCTGCGCTTTTCTCCTTTTCCTCCATCATCCGGTCCACATAGAACCGGTATCCCTTATCGGAGGGGATCCTTCCGGCGGAGGTATGCGGCTGAAGGATATAGCCAAGCTCCTCCAGATCCGCCATTTCATTCCGGATCGTGGCCGAGCTCAGGTTCAGGTCCGTATATTTGGAGATCGTCCTGGAGCCCACCGGCTCCCCCGTATCCAGATAATTCCGGATGATGGCTGTCAGTATTTTCTCTTTTCGTTCATCCAGCTCATTCATCAAGACTGCCCCGATTTTCCGTAAAGCTTTTCTCTTATTGTTAGCACTCTCTAAGATAGAGTGCTAACAACCTTGAGCATAGGATACCACCCCCTCAGAATCTTGTCAACACAAATATCGATCGGGCAGGGAAGGATTTATCCGTGCCCTGCCCGCCGGCGGCGCGGCGTGCCGCTTACGGCAAAATTTCCTTTCGCCGCGCCTGCCATAAAAAAGAAAGGGATCCGCCCGGGGCAGGTCCCTTTTTTCCGGTTCTTAAGGAACTGTCAATAAACAGCCCATTGAATTCCGCATCGCAAAGTGCCTTATATCGAAGCACCTGCGATGCGTTAATGACGGATCATTTATTTCCGGTTCCTGATGCAATTGTGCGAAAATATCGCTCAGATATCGAAATTGCCCGTGACCTCTTCATTGATCACATAATAGGCCTTGGATTCATTCACATTGATGTAGAGCTCGATGCTGTTGAACTCGGAGAGCTTTCTGCCCAGGTCATATACCCAGATATCTCTGGCGGACTGCAGAAGCTGATCCCTTGTATAATCCTTGCCGTCCAGCTGGATGTGGATCACCTCGTTCTTTGCGGATCTTCTCCCGCCCTGACGCCCTCTGGGCTTGCCCACCTCTTTTTCAGGCTCCTTCTTCTCTTCCTTCTGGGGGGCGGCCTTCTTCTCTGCGGGCTTCTTCTCTGTATTCTTCTTCGTTCTGCCCGCGGACTTTTTCTCCACCTTCGGCGCAGCTGCAGTTCCTTCCTTCTTTGCGGACGCCGGGGCAGGCGTTTCTGCTTTCTTCTCCTCTGCCTTCGAGGCTGCCGCTTTCGTGCTCACATTCACAGCCAGGGCGTCCGTTTTCTTTGCCGTTTCTTCAGGTTTTTTGATTTCTGCCATTTTTCTTTCCTTCTTTCTTTGATTTCCTGTCCTTCGCTTTGATTTTTGCACACCCCCGGCAAAAAATCAAAACTTACCATTTGTTTTACACTATAACGCTACTATATGCCCACATTGAAACAATGTCAAGAAGTTTGCCGCTTTTTGCGATCCTTCTGAATTCTTCTAATCCTTCAGCGCTCCCTGCGGCAGCATCTTCCGATCATTTTTTTCACATTCATAGATTTTCGCATCCAGGAGGAAGCGATACCAGCAGGCCTGAAGAAATGTAAATATTTTTCCATCTTTCCCGTCCAGAAAACCAAGTCTCAGATAATAGCGGTAGAAATAATACAAATGCGCACGAAAGAATTTCGGGAGCCTGTAATAAAAACCATTTTTGATCATTCGTTTTCTCTTCGCCTGAAAGCCCGGGGTGCCATTCAACCTCTTCATTTTTGGTCAGGATCAGCACAGTCAGGTCTGTCATTCAATTTCCTCTTTATTCCGGCAAAATCAATTATTCATGCGGATGACCCGCGCCGGATTTCCCGCGATCACGCTGCCCGCCGGAAATTCTCCGCTGACAACTGCTCCCGCGCCGACAATGCAGCCGTCCCCCAGCACCGTTCCCTTCAGGATGATCGCGTTCGTGCCGATAAAGCAGTCCTTTCCGATCAGGATCGGGCGGGCTTTGATCTCTTCCTTGATATCCTGCCTTCTGGCCTCGGGCTCCAGCGGATGAAAATCATTGTCCAGGATTTTTACATTTCCCCCGATCTGCGTACATGCGCCGATCTCGATCCGTGTCCTTGCGTAGATCGTGGCGCCGCTGATCCCGACATGATCACCGATCACGATGGAAGCGCCGGGTGCCCTCGCGACGAGGACGCTCCGCTGATAAAGTCCCACCAGATTGGACAGGAAGGCGCTCTTGATCGTGACTTCCTCCCCTATCGTGATGGAGGAATCCTTCACCCTCGCCGCCACGGGGATGCCCTTCAGCCTTAAGCCCCGGCCGAAGCGGACCCCGGAAAGCCTGAAAAGAATATGTCCAAGCAGATTAGTGATCATATTTCCCCAAACGCTGATAAAATCCCACCAGATCCTTCAGGTCATAGCCTGCTGCCCTGAGCACCGGGATCGGATCCGCATTTTCCCGCCCCCTGCCTTCTTTATCCAGCAGAGTAAGCGCTTCCTCCGCCCAGCGCCCCGCAGGCGCTTTGAGAGAAAAGGGCCGCACCTTTTCCGTCAGCCGGACCTCGTCGGAAATGCTGTCCGAATAAAGCACCGGCAGCGCACAGGCCTGGGCCTCCACCAGCGCGATGGGCAGGCCTTCATAAAGCGAGGGAAAAAGCATCAGATCGAGCGCCTGCAAAAGCTTATCCACATCATGCCGTTCTCCGAGGAGTCTGACATCGTCCTTTAAGCCCAGCGCGCCGATTTTTTCCTCGATCTGCGGCCGCAGCTCCCCGTCCCCGATCAGAAGCAGAATAGATTTTTCGTGCAGCTTTTTGATTTCCGCAAACACCTCCAGCAAAAACAAATGATTCTTTGCGGAAAAGAAATTCCCCACATGACCGATCGCCGAAACGCCATCGGCAATATTCAGCTCCTTCCTGATCCGGCGTCTTTCTTCCGCGCTGAAACAAAACTGCTCCAGCTCGATCCCGTTATAGACGATCCGGTAGGGCGCCCCGCCGAACATCCAGTCTCCCGCAGCCCTTCCGCAGGCAAAGCGGTTTGTGGCAAGCTGGTTGACCATCGGCCGGAAAAGATGATTGAAGAACGGATGCAGGGCCTTTGTGGAATGGGCATGAGGGATCACCTCTAAAGCGCCGCCCCTTTTTGCCGCCAGCAGCTCCGGCGCGATCGTGCAGGTGTCCGTATGGCGAAAGACCATCGAATAGCCTCCCTCCCGGACGATCCGCCTGATCTCCCGATAATGCGCAAGGGGATGCGCCGCCATTCTGGGGATCCGGAAAAGCCTTCCCCCCAGCTCCTTTATCTCCTCATGGTAATTCGGATGCTTCTCCCCCATGACGATAAAATCAAACTGCAGCCTCTCCCTGTCCAGACGGCGGTAGATATTCATCAGAAAATTGCTCATCCCGTCGGGCGCCATATTGCCGACGATATGCAGTATCCGCTTTACGCCCATTTTCTCATCCACTCTTCCGCCATCAGCACATTCCAGAGCGCCCGTTCGCCCTGGCCGAAGCGCTCAAGCCTTTCCGAAAGCGCCTTTAGCGCGGCGCCGTTTACAAGACCTGCTTCCACCAGCCTGCTGTGCGCAAGGAGCTCGCTTTTCCATTCGGAAAGTTCTCCGGAAAGCCATTTTTTTAAGGGTACGGAAAAGCCCTTTTTCGGCCGCTCCAGCATTTCCCTTGGCACCCTTTTATACAAAAGCTTTTTTAACAGGGTCTTTCCGCCCTCTTCCCCAAACTGATATGCTGCGGGCAGCGACCAGACAAACCGTAAAATATCCTTATCCAACAGCGGAATCCTGTTTTCCAGGGAATGCGCCATGCCGCAGCGGTCCACCTTCACGAGCACATCCCCCGGCAGATAATGGCATGCATCCAGCAGCAGCTGCGCCTTCAGCGGATCCCGCAGATAAGGGGTAAGCTCCCGCTTCAGGCTGCTGCCGGAAGGTCTTTGATCCCCCCATCCCCCATCCACGAGGCAATCGACTCCCGCATAAATATGATAACAGACAGCCTCATGCAGCTCCTCGATGGAGGAGGCCAAAAGACATTTCCCGATCCGGTAGAATTTGTCCTTTCTTTTGTCTGCCGCATGGGAAATTCCCCGCATCAGGCCGGCGCCGGCATGCCGGAGAAAGCCCGGAATCGTCCCCAGCCTTTTGGAAAGCGCCGCGATCCGCGGATAGGTGGTATAGCCGCCGAAAAGCTCGTCCCCTCCGTCTCCGCTTAAAACCACCTTTTCCTTCTCCGCGGCCATGCCGGCCACAAGATAGGTAGGGATCTGGGAGGAATCCCCGAAGGGCTCCGCAAAAACCTCCGGCAGCTTCGGAATAACGGAAAGGAGATCCTTTTCCGTCACCTTATGGCAGCTGTGTTTTACCCCCAGCCGCGCGGCAATGGCGGCTGCGTCCGCTGATTCGTCATAGGCCGGATCGGAAAAGCCGCTGGTGTAGGGCCTGTCCGGCCCGGGGGCAAGCTCGCCCATCAGGCGCACCACCCAAGCGCCGTCGAACCCACCCGAAACAA
>CAMOOZ010000115.1 GCA_946621895.1 uncultured Lachnospiraceae bacterium
CGGAATCCTCCTCCACTCCCGTGACATAAACACCGAGCGGAAGATTATAGGCCTGCGCGGATTCCGAGGAAACCGTGATCACATTGATCCCCAGCCTTCCCTGACGCTCCTTATCCACGACGGTCCTTGTCTGCCTGCTCTCCAGCTCGGAAAGGATGGGTTTTGCCACTGAGATCGGGATGGCATAGCCCATGCCCTCGATCTCCGCCGAAGCAAACTTCGCGGAATTGATCCCGACGACCTCTCCCTTCATATTGAACAGCGCCCCGCCGGAATTGCCGGGATTGATCGCCGCGTCCGTCTGGATCAGCTTCGCGGTCATATCGTCGATCGTGATCTCCCGGTCCTTCGCGCTCACGATGCCGGTGGTCACCGACTGCCCGTAGCCCAGCGCGTTGCCGATGGCCACCACATCCTCACCGACCTTCAGCGCATCCGAATCTCCCATCGCCGCGATGGAGATCTTCTCCATCACCTCCGCCGGGATATCCTGGAGATTCACAGCCACCACAGCCAGATCGTTCGGCGCGTCCGTTCCTTTTACATAGGCGGCGTATACCTGATCCTCGCTGTCTCCGACGCAGACGGAAAGCTCCTTCGCGCCGGCGACCACATGATTATTCGTCGCGATGATCAGCTCCGTGTCCGTCTTCGCGATCACGATGCCGGAGCCGGCGCCCTCACTTTCCTGCTCAAAGGTCCCGAACCAGCTCTGCAGCTCATAGACTCCTTTATTCGTAATGGAAACGACGGAAGGCATGCACATCTCGGCGATCTGGGAAACGGTATAGGTATCGCCGGAGGCCTGCGGCATGGTCAGGCTCGTGTCCACTGCGGTCCTTTCCTCCGCGCCTCTTTCCTCCGCGGTAACGGGAGTTTCCTTTTCCGCCGGCGCTCCCTGTTCTTCATCCTCCGGAAGCACCTCCACTTCCACATCGGAAGAACCCTTCCCGCCGGCTGACGGCGCGGCGGAGGCGAAGCGTTCTGCGATTTTTCCTCCGGCGTACTGGACGCCGAACATCGTGCCGCCGCCCACGATGCCGAAGATCAGCGCCGCTGCGACGGAGAGCCCGATGACCTTCCCCGCGCTCGGGCCGCTGCCCTTTTCCTTCTTCGCGCGGTGTTCCTTTTTCTCATTATGCTTTCCGGAGGACTGCTTTTCCTGATCGTCCGGATAGATGACTTCGCCCATGTCCCAGATCGGCTCTTTCCGGGGGGCTCCCTGCTCCGGAACCCTGTAATCCGATGCGGCGGAGGGCTGCGGGCCGGCCTGGTTCATCTGCGCCTGGCCCATCTGCTGCGCTCCCTGTCCCGCCTGAACTCCCTGCCGGGGCTGCGCTGCGCCGTTTGGCTGAACAGGCTGATCCGCCTGCTGCGGCATGCCCTGCTCCGTGGTCACGGACTGATCCCTCGTGACCACTCTTTCCTCCTTCTGACCGGCGGAACCGGTCAGGCCGTCCATGTAATTATTCCAGTTGTCATTCCAAAGATTCTTATCGTTGTTATTCATGAGAAAAACCTCCCTGTTTCCGGAAAACGCCTGTTGAGCCGGCGTCCTCCTGATTGAGCTGAGCTCATTCTACAGGGAGGTTGTGTTGACTTTTTGTTCAAAATGTGAAAAATCTGTGAATCGGCGTAGGTTAAAAACGCATCTGCATCATGGGTCTCCCGTAATATCCGCCACCGTGCACCCTGTCACGCTGATCAGGTCCTTCACCGAAAGCTCGATCTGGAAGCCGACCCTTCCGGCGCTCACAAAGACCTGATCAAAGCCTGCCGCCGACGCATGGATAAAGGTCGGAAACTGCTTCTTCATCCCGATGGGCGAACAGCCGCCGTGTACATACCCTGTCAGCGGCAGCAGTTCCTTCTGCCTGATCATGCTGATCGCCTTCTCGCCGGAAGCTTTTGCCGCCTTTTTCAGATCCAGCTCTGCGCCCACCGGCACGACAAACACATAAATGGCGCCGGTCTTTCCCCTTGTCACGAGCGTCTTAAAGACCCGCGCCGGGTCCTCGCCCAAAAGGCCCGCGATCTCTTCGCCGCTCATTGATGCATCCGGTTCATAGGAATGGCTCGTGTAGGAGATCTTTTTCGCCTCCAGCACGCGCATCACATTTGTCTTCTCCTCTTTTTTCATGCACTCCTCAGATGCCGCGAAGCGGCGGCTTCAGGAGAAATCAGCGAATGCGGTTTCTCCTGTAGGATCAGTATGATCAGGGACAGATCCTTACTCCACTCCCTTTTCCAGCGCCAGCGTCCTGGTCGTCAGATCGCAGACCTCGGAAGGACCGAAATACTGGATCGCGCCCGGATATTCAAAGGCTGTTTCACGGGCCCATTCCTCCCTGTGGGCCGCAAAATACTTAAACGGCGCCCCGTCCAGATCCACCAGGGCCTTTCTGATCACGGGCTTGTCCTCGCCGTTTCTTCTCTCCATGTTCATCATCTTCGTGATCGGCATTCCCCCGGCCACCCATTCCGCAGCTGGCCTCGCCAGATTGGAAATCCTGGAAAGATAGCCCGAATAGCCGTAGGAGATCAGCATGAAGGCATTATAACCAAGGGAATAGCAGTAATCCGCATCGAAATTGGAGGGAAACGCGCATCTTCCCTCATAGCCGAAGAAATGATGCTGGACGGAGAATTTTCCCTTATAGCTTCCCGCCTTCTTTCTCTCCCTCAGCTTTTCCGCCACCAGCGCGGAGAAGAGCTTTTCCGATTCGATGAGGGACACCTGCACATTTCCGTGGGGATCCCTTTCCAGAAACAGCTGCTCCTGCACAAACCGGGGCAGGATCTCAAACACGCCGAAGGCGTCCTTCGAAAGTCCCTTGCGGATATACTCATATCTGGCCTCCCAGGAAGGCAGGGCGGCGAATTCCTTTCCGTTTTCGCCGGCCAAAAGCTCGTTGATCTCTGCGATCAGGCCGGAAAACTCGGGGACAAACTCGACGATCCCCTCCGGAATGATCGCAACGCCGAACTGATCCCCCCTTTCCGACCTCTGCTCCACGGAATCCGCGATTTTGTCCGCGATATCGGAAAGGGACATTTTCTTCTGCGCCACCTCTTCGCCGATCAGGCAGATATTCGGCTTTGTCTTCAGCGCGCATTCCAGCGCCACATGGGAAGCGGAACGCCCCATCACCTTGATGAAATGCCAGTATTTCTTTGCGGAATTTGCATCCCGCTCGATATTGCCGATCAGCTCCGCATAGGTTTTTGTCGCGGTATCAAAACCGAAGGAGGCCTCGATATCCTCGTTCTTTAAGTCTCCGTCGATCGTCTTGGGACAGCCGATCACCTGGACGCCCGTCCCATGGGCGCTCATATACTCCGCCAGCACCGCGGCGTTGGTATTGGAATCGTCTCCGCCGATGATCACGATCGCGGTAAGCCCATGCTTTTTTGCCACACCGGAAACGATCTCAAACTGCTCCTCCGTCTCCAGCTTGGTGCGGCCGGAGCCGATGATATCAAAGCCGCCCGTATTGCGGTAGGCATCGATGTATTCATCCGTGAATTCGATGAAGTCATCCTCGATCAGACCGCTCGGCCCGCCCTTAAAGCCCAGCAGCACATTGGCCTTATCCGCAGCCTTTAATGCGTCATAGAGACCGGAGATCACATTGTGTCCGCCGGGGGCCTGGCCGCCGGAAAGAATGACGCCCACCACCTGCTTTTTCGCGGCGGCAGTGCTTTTTCCCTTCTTGAACACGATCTCCCGTTTGCCGTAAAGATTGGGGAAAAGCGCCCTGATCTTTTCCTGATCCGCTGCGCTTTCCGTCGGCTCATTTTCCTGTACGCAGATCTCCCCGATCTCTCCGGAGA
>CAMOOZ010000116.1 GCA_946621895.1 uncultured Lachnospiraceae bacterium
AAGGAAAGACCGGCTGTGCTTACAGAGAGGGAGCTGAAGCGGTTTACCGCGCTGACCGGGCAGGTATCCAAAACGAATTAAATAAATTCGTTTTGGATATCGTCGCTCGCAGAATAATTGCGGTTTGAGCAAGCTCAAACCGCAATTGCTTTGTTCGCTTACTATAAATCAGGAACCTGAGTATGACTACCTTGGGGATGAGCAGGAGGCGCTGCAGGGAAAGATGGAAAGCCTTCAGGCTCTGGAAACGGATATCGATACCCTTCAGCAGGAAATCGCTGAGCTGGAGGAGAAGCTCAATACCCGGGTCGAGGATGGGGAGGCTGAAAGACTGCAGAGCCTGAAGGAGGATCTGGCCGCTTTCCGGGAGACAAGGCTCCTTGTCCGGGGGCAGAGCATTGAGGCACAGCTTAAGCTTAAGCTCTCCGGCACCAGGATTATGGACAGGAAGGATTTGGAGACGGAACTGAAGGAGACTCAGGAGGATATCAGGCGCCTCATGGAGCGGAATCTAAAGCGCACCCTGGGCGAGATGGTGATCCCTTCCTCCGGGCATCCCGGCATTCATCAGATCACCAGAGCGGAAGCCCTGGACACGGAAAGCGACAGGAAAAACATCGCGTTTAAGGAGCAGGTCAGACAGTATGCCGGACGGCTGGGAGCTTCCCTTAAGGGGATGGAAAAGACCTCGCCGGAATGGAAGCCATTGGAAGGCGCCGTAAAGACCCTCAAAGCCTATGCGGAGGCTTCCCATTATAAGGATGGCTCTGAGAAGGAGGCGACGCTTTTAAAGGAGGCGCTGAATAAGCTGACCGTTCTCCATGACCAGCTTCCGGGGATGAGAAACACAGCATTGGTTACGGAGATCAAAGACTATCTGCAAAAGATGTGCATGGGCTCCGGGACGATTCCGCAGGTTCAGGACATTCCGGAGGAAATGCTGATGGACTGCCGGGGACGCCGCCCGGCGGAGACCTCCACGAAGAGAGGGCACAAACGCAGTGCCCTGATGCATAATGACCTGGTGCGGGAATGGGCGGATATGCGGGAGGTTCCCATCTTCCCCCATGAGCCCACGGTGAACGATCTCCGGCAGACCAAGGTCTCCAATTGCTATATGATCGCGGCCACCACCGGACTGATCGGCCTCGATCCACGGATCATTAAAAATGCCATCCGGGACAACGGCGACGGAACCGCTACTGTCCGTCTGTTTAAATCGGGCTCCGGGAAGACGGCGCTGCCTGTTTACATTGTGGTGGACAAGGAGGTTCCGAAGCTGAGAACAGGAGGCGACATCCTTTCCGCCGGCCCCTTATGGATGAAGCTTCTGGAAAAGGCGGCGGCCTTTCTGGGCAGAAAAGGGGAAACAGGCTATGGCAGCCTCTGGTACGGTGAAGGCGGGGACTGGTTGTTCACGCTTACCGGAAAACAAAAGGAGACGCTGAAAAACGGGAATGCTTATACCCGTGGCTATGAGGGTAAGAATGGAGAGGATGCTCTGTTTGAGGAGATTCTGACCGCGAAGGAAAAGGGTATTGTGTTTAACTGCGGCGCCGCAAAGAATGCGGACAGCGCCTTAAACACCGATCACGCCTATACGGTGCTCGGGGCCAAGCTTGAAGGCGGGCAGCGCTATGTGATCCTGCGAAATCCTTATGCGAATATGTCCCTGCATTATGACGAAAAGGGCGCCTCCTACATGAAGCACGGCAGAACCTTAAGCTTCTTATCCTCCCATGTTGGACAGACCTGCGGGCAGTTCGCGATCAAATATGAGGACTTTCTCCGGAATATGTCCGGGATCACAAAGACCACCATCGGCGAAGCCTTTACAGAACCCCAGGAAAATCTTGCGGAGTGGTATCGTGAGCTGAATGAACAGGTGAAACGGGAGGTTCAGGAGCAGGAGGACGAGGAGAAAAGGTTAGAGGAAGTGATGAAACAGGATGTAATAGAAGATGCCTTCTGATCAGGAGAATGGAGTGAACGATCATGCAGAGTGAACTGGTGTTCGGAGCGGCGATCCAAAAATATGAGGAATTTATTCCGGGAGAATACAGCGCAGGGATCAATCAGACAAGATTTCAGGTGCTGGGCGCAGCGATGTTCAGGGAGCCCTGCGGAGCTCTTGTGTTTGAGACGGAGAAAACACCGGGGAAAACCCCGCAGGGTAGGCTGGTCAGCATTTATGTCAGCCCAGCTCATAGAAGACTGGGGGTGGGAAGCAGTCTGTTGTCTTCGTTTTTAAGTCATTTAAGAGCCCTCAGGCTCTACGAGGCCTCCTTTTTCGTCCGTCTTGAGGGGGACAGAAGGATGCTTCCGCCATTTTTCCAGCAGAAGGAGGGCGTGGAAACGGAGATCCTGGAATTTCCCCTGGGCCGATGCAGCATAAAGGATGTGATTGCCGCCTTCAGGGAAAACGGACTGCTTAAGGGGGCCGCGTCAGGTACCGTGGCTGCTGATCTGAAAGGACCGGAGAGGCAGATTGTCTCGGCCTATCTCAGGGAGGAGTTCGACCAGCCTCTGGAGGATTATTTAAACGCGGAGACCCCGGGCTTTTTCCAGGTTGACCATTCGGAGCTTTCCGGCATTCTGCTGTTTTCCAGAGGGGAGGCGGCGCTGGAGCTTTCCTATCTGCTGAACAAGGGGGGGGACGGCAGAAGGCTGGCGGGTCTTCTGCTTTCCGCCAAGGAGCATTTGGAAAGGCTCTATTCCCCCTGGGAGCATTTGGAAATGCTGCTCACCACCGATCAGGCGCTGGCTCTTTATCGAAAGATGTTCGGCGAGCCCCGGGACCGGGCCGTGCTTTTGCGGGGCAGCATCCACTGCAGATAAGGCGCATATAAAGGTACGACTTCGTCTTCCCTATTCAATTTTACGGCCTGCTCTAATGTTCAGGAGCGGTCAGGAGGCGAAAGGTTATCGCCTGTGTAAGAAAAACGCCGAGAGAGCCGGCGAGCAGTCCCGCTCCCCCGTACCAGTAGATGCCCGTGAGGCTGTTGGTGGTGCCGAAGATCTCCAGAATGCCGGTCATGATGCTGCCCGAGGTCAGGGTGGCGATCGCGGCATGCCAGAGACTGCGGCAGACCGTGTTTGGGTAAATCCGTAACGGTTTCTTACTTTCCGCCAGGGCAAGGAGAAGGAAGGGCAGCGTCCCTCCCGCCAAAGGGAAAACAAAGGCGTACAGCATGAAGTAAGAGTACACCTCATGTCCAAACAGCTCATAGACCCCGCCGAACAGCGCGCAGAACAGGGAAATCAAAAGATAAGTCAAAGCGGTTTTAATAGCCG
>CAMOOZ010000117.1 GCA_946621895.1 uncultured Lachnospiraceae bacterium
TATGCGAAATCGCCGGAAAACGCGTTTACCCTTCTTTTCAGGATATCCTGATAATCCTCCAGCGGATGTCCGCTGACATAGATCCCCATGACCTCTTTTTCGAAGGACAGCAGCTGATCCCTGTCATATTCCCCGATATCCGGCAGCTTAAACGCCAGATTCTGTCTTTCCGTCTCAGGCGCCAGATCAAACAGGGAAAGCTGTCCGGGCGTGCTCTGCTTCTTTTCCTTATGCAGGCCATCCAGCAGGGACTCGAACGCCCAGAGGTACTGTTTTCTGTTTCCCCCGAGACAATCCAGCGCTCCCGCCTTGATAAAGGCCTCAAAAGCCTTTTTGTTTACCTCGGTGTCGGCATCCACCATCCGTCTTGCAAAATCATACAGGCTTTCGAAGGGACCTCCTCTTTCCCTTTCCCGGACGATCCCCTCGATCACGCTCCGGCCGACCCCCTTGATCGCCGTCAGCGCAAACCGGATCGCCTGCCTCTCCCCATCCGTTCCGGGAAGCGTTTCCACCGTAAACTGCGCCTCCCCGCGGTTGATATCCGGCGGCAGCATCGGGATTCCCAGCTGTCTGCAGACATAGGTATAGCCCGCCACCTTATCGGTAAAATCGATCACGGAGGTCAGGAGCGCCGCCATGTACTCCACCGGGTAATGCGTCTTTAACCACGCGGTCTGATAGGCCACGATCGCGTAACAGGCGGAATGGGACTTGTTGAACGCATATTTCGCGAAATCCAGCATGGAATCATAGATCGCGTTCGCGGCCTGCTCCGAAATCCCCTTCGCCACGCAGCCCGGGATCCCGCGGGCCTTATCCCCATGGACGAAGGCGGCGCGGTTCTCATCGATGACATACTGCTTTTTCTTGCTCATGGCCCGCCTGATATTATCCGCCTCGCCAAGGCCATAGCCCGCCAGATTCTGAAAGATCTGCATCACCTGCTCCTGATAGACGATGCAGCCGTAGGTGGACTCCAGGATGGGCTTCAGCTGCTCCGTGGCATAGGAAACGGTGGTGGCATCCTCCTTCGCCCGGATATACCGGGGAATAAAATCCATCGGGCCCGGACGGTAAAGCGCGATCCCCGCGATGATATCATCGATGCCCGTGGGCTTTAATTCCATCATGAAGCTGCGCATGCCGGAGGATTCGATCTGGAATATCCCCTCCACCCTTCCCTGGGTGATCGCGCGGTAAACACCTTCGTCCTCCAGGGGCAGCTCGTCCACATCGATCCGGATCCCTTCGGTCTTTTCAATATTCCTGACGGCATTCTGGATCACGGTCAGCGTCCGCAGGCCCAGAAAATCCATTTTCAGAAGGCCCAGCTCCTCGATCGTGGTCATCGTAAACTGGGTGGTCACGGAGCCGTCCACGCCTCTTGCCAGCGGCACCAGATCCTCCGCCGGCTCCCCGCAGATCACGACGCCTGCCGCGTGCGTGGAGGAATTCCGGGGAAGGCCCTCCAGCTTCATGCACATATCGAGCAGGCTCTTTGTCTCCGGATCGGCATCATAGCGCTCCTTCAGCTCGGGATTCAGCCTGAGCGCCTTTTCCAGCGTGATCCCCAGCTCCATGGGCACCATTTTCGCCAGCTGATCCCCATAGGCGTAGGGCTTGTCCATGACCCTTGCCACATCACGGATCACGCCTCTGGCCGCCATCGTGCCGAAGGTGATGATCTGCACGACCTTTTCCCTGCCGTACTTTTCACAGACATAATCGATCACCTCACCCCTGCGCTCAAAGCAGAAGTCCACATCGATATCCGGCATCGACACCCTCTCCGGATTTAAGAAGCGCTCGAAGATCAGGCCATAACGGATCGGATCGATATTTGTGATATGCAGGCAGTAGGACACAAGGCTTCCCGCTGCGGAGCCTCTCCCGGGTCCCACGGCGATCCCCTTCTTCCTGCAAAAATTGATATAATCCCAGACGATCAGGAAATAATCCACATAGCCCATCCGCTCGATCACGGACAGCTCGTAGTCAAGACGGCGCTCGAGCGAGGACACGGAGGCGTCCGGCGCTCCTGCCTGCGGGGCTTCTGCGGCCGCGTCCGGCGCTTCTCCGGAAATGTTCTGCGCTTCCGCCTGCGGGGCTTCCCCGGAAACATCCTGCTCTCCCGCCTGCGGGGCTTCTGCGGCCGCGTCCGGCGTTTCTCCGGAAATGTTCTGCGCCTCCGCCTGCGGGGCTTCCCCGGAAACATCCTGCTCTCCCGCCTGCTTCCTCACCTGCGGATAGCGCTCCTCGAGTCCCTCCCGGCACAGCTTCCTCAGATATTCCGCGGAATCCATTCCCCCGGGGCATGCAAAGTGCGGCAGCTTCGTGACCCCGAACTCGATCTCCACATTGCAGCGCTCCGCGATCTTCGCCGTGTTCTCGATCGCTTCGGGAATATAACCGAAAAGGAAACGCATCTCCTCCTCGGATTTGACATAGAACTGCCCGCCGGGATAACGCATCCGGTCCGTATCGGACACGGAGCTGGCCGTCTGGATGCAGAGCAGCACATCATGGGCCTCCGCATCCTGGGCTAAGGTATAATGGCAGTCGTTCGTACACACCAGCGGGATCCCGAGCTCCCGGGAAAACGCGATCAGCTGCTTATTCACCCTGATCTGGGTCTCATCGTTCAGATGATCCTGCAGCTCCAGATAGTAATTTCCTTCGCCGAAGATCTCCTGATGCCTCAGGATCGCCGCCCTTGCCTCATCGGGCTTTCCGGCCGTGATCCAGCGCGGGATCTCCCCCGCAAGGCAGGCGGAAAGGGCAATGATCCCCTCGTGATACTCCCGCAGCAGCTCCATATCCACACGGGGCTTATAATAAAAGCCCTCGGTGAACCCCCTGGAAACGATCCTGGAGAGGTTTTCATAGCCTTTATTATCCTTCGCCAGCAGCACCAGATGATAATAGCGGCCCTCCCCGGAGGAATACTCCCTTTCAAACCGGGAGCCCGGCGCCACATAGACCTCGCAGCCGAGAATGGGCTTTATCCCCTCCGCCCTGCAGGCCTTATAGAAATCAATGACCCCGTACATCGCCCCGTGATCGGTGATGGCGCAGGCGGTCTGCCCCAGCTCCTTCACCCGCTTCACATAGGCAGAGATCTTATTGGAGCCGTCCAGCAGGCTGTATTCCGTATGGGTATGAAGATGCACAAAAGCCATATCGA